>JABIFX010000205.1 GCA_018650445.1 Fidelibacterota bacterium | reverse complement strand
CCGCGTCATCTTCACAACCCCAAAAGGCAGCCATTAGCACCATAAGTAATACGGTAGCTTTTTTCATGTTTGTTCCTCCTTATAAGGACTTTTGGTTATCACTTCTTATTGGTTACTATTAAAATCTAAAATTTATCTGCAATAATGACTGATCGTCATCCACACTTGATTCGGTATCAGATCCAGTTGTTTCGCCAAGAATATAATGCTCTAATTTAAGAGTCAAATTATCATTAATCTCAAGCATGGCAGAAAGTGTGGTCATTTGTCTATCCCAGGACATGGCCTCACTAAGATAAGCCCATGTCAATTCGTCTCCAGCGCTGTTTTTCTTTGACTTCAAATTGAGAAAGCCCTGACGTCCAAGAAGGGTCAAACCTTTGGACTTCAAAAATGACGGTGCGTTCATAGAATATGATGCTTCGCCATAGGCACCTTCACGTGTCAATAATCCATCCTGAGCTTGAATAAATTCACCAACTAAGTTCAATCCAGCGATTTTGTATCCCGCTCTACCACCCATCCAATAATGTGTGACATCAGTTTCATCCCCCATATCTGAGTATGGAGCGAGTGACTGTTTCAGGCTGGCTTTCCAGTCCCAATCATCAATGAGTTCCCCCATAAAAAACCAAGTTAGAGCAGATAGGCCAGCCACTTCAAGGCCAGCCTTCACACCATATTCGAAGGTTTGACCATTTTTAGGTTCATAGTCATCATATACCATCATTTTGAACGATTTGTCTTCCGCGGCATCATCGGTACCCAGAGGACGTTTCATTGCGAATGACAATCCACCAATGAGCTTTCCACTCTCACCCAGGTTAATTTCAGTTGTTCCGTTAATGTGAGCCTCGCGACCCTTCCAGAAAGCAGTTCCCGCAAGAGGATAACCTTCTGATTGTCTTTTTCTAGACACAAAGGGACGATTCTTTCCCATTTCAAATTGAGTATTGATACTAGGGACCGTTAAACGAGCATATTGTTTGTCAACATAGGCACTCTCATCATCAAAGCGAAACTCAATGTTATAATATAGATTTTCGCTGTAATTGACACGAGCTCCAAGTACAGCCATATCAATACGCATGTGAGGACTACGGTTTCTCACCTTCTGGTAGGTAAGGTCTTGATTTGCAAATCCACCAGCACCCTCTACATCAATAAACTCTAATTCGACTTCACCACTAAGTTCGAGATCAAGTCCACTTCCGGTACTCACAGTAATGCCCTGTCCAAAGGTGAGGAGTGGCATTAGTACCAGCCCGCTTATGAGCAATTTTAAGATTTTCATTCTGACTCCTTGTCATTATTTGTATCAATTGTTGATTCAACATCTCGTCGAGAAATGAGATGTCTAAAGTAATAGAGATAAAGAAAACTTAACAGAAGTCCTACCCAAATGAGTACATTGGGTTTCTGCTCGTTTTTAAACGCAAATTCGATCCCAACGCCTTCCATATAATTCATCGGAGTTCTAGATATTGAAACGCTGGCACGGTCCTCTACCATACTGAATACATATGGTGGTTTAGGTTCCTTCTTTTTGAATTTTGGATCACTTCCAGTAATCCGGTGAAAATTCCAACCATCGGGTAGAATAACTGTCAAGTCACATCGCCCGATGTAGGCCGGCAAGGTATTGGTGTAGTTTACCTCCCAGTTATAGGTCTTAAACTCTTCAGGCCCAGCTTCACTCCAATTCAGAAAGTCGAGCATCCTTGTGATTACATTGATGGTATGGTCACCAGAAATTGGATCGGGAAAGTTGATTTCAAAGACGGGTGATGATCTATCGATGATAATTGCAGTTTGGTCTGTGATATCAATATCATCCAATGATACTGATGTGATCTCCATATTCTCATATCCAGCCGGAATCTGAATTGTGCTTAGACTATCGCTAAGGGAGAAACTCATCTGGTAAGTCAACTGCGCAGAGCCGTCTTCGGAAATAGAAACGGTTTGCTCAAGTACATCAATCTGCTGAGCGAGCAGCAAACTGGAAAATATTGTGAGCCCGAAAAGTATTTTGATCATATTTATATACTTCATGGCGTTATCCCCAAAAAGCGGAACCAGGTAAAGCCGGCAACCACCATGACAACCACACCTATCGTTGAAACGGTGAGTCCATATTTCAAGTTATCAGAAATTGAGAACTGTCCAGCGCTATAAAGGATCAGGTTGGGTTTGGCATTAGTTGGCAATGTGATTACCCAGGTCAATGTAAATGCAGCAGGCAGTGCCAACGATACAGGATCGAATCCGAACTGTTGTGCTATGGCGATAATAATGGGTATCATCACAATGGACCGCATGGTTTTACTGGTAAAGAATAAATGGGCGTACATCGAGAAGGCAATGATGATGATATAAACTGTCCAGAAACTTAGATCAGCACCAAGACCGACCATATCAAAAACACTTCCTACCAACCAGCGTGCCGCACCTGAATCAAACAAAGCAAGTCCACCAGAATAAGCACCAGCACTAAAGATCATTACATGCCAGGGAATATCTGCGTCGTTCCACTTCAACAAACCAATTTTTGGCAAAAAGACGAATACAACACCGAGCAGGGCTGCCATAACAGCGCTGATCTCAAATCCGAACCAACCCACATGAAAGCGATCTGTGGCCCAGAGGAATAGGACAAAGAGGAATACACCTGCTGATTTTCCCTCAGCCACAGTAAACCCACCCATCTCGTCCAGCATTTTTCGCATCACTTCAAAGCCACCCTTAACCTTGGGCTGCTGGTCTTCCTTTTTGATGGGAAACAGATATTTGGGTCCCAACCACCATGAGATAGCCATAACAATGATGGTGATGGGCAGCATACCGAACATCCAATCAGAATAGTAGACCTTCTGATTGCCCATTTCAAAAATGAAGGCAGCGGCAACAATATTACAGGTACTTCCTGTGATAAAACCTGAAGAAAAAATACTTATTCCCTGAAGGTTCTGCATAAACAGGTTTACACCAAAGTTATTTCCATTGCCTGATGTAGACCCATAGATAGATGATATCACCAACATCACTGGCAGGACCATAACCGTCCTGGCAGTCGTGGCTGGAATAAAAGGTGCCAGAAAAAGCTGAAGTACAATAAACGCACCAAGGATGGTATAGGAACTATGTCCAAAACGCAGCCCGATCCACAGCGCAAAGCGTTTTGCCAATTGGCTTTTCACCAGGGTTGAGCTGAGGATAAAGGCCAAGATATTCAGCCATATCACCTCTAATCCGAATACACCCAACACCTTATCTTCAGTCCAGCCATTAAAAAAGGTTAGCAGACCCATAAGTAACAGGGATGTGGCATATGTGGGGATGGGTTCGGTTACCCACCAGGTTAAGGCCAAGGCAAAGGATGCAATGGCCGCCTGGGCTTCCAATGTTAAACCATCAGGT
Source organism: Fidelibacterota bacterium (assembly GCA_018650445.1). Taxonomy (GTDB): domain Bacteria; phylum Fidelibacterota; class UBA8477; order UBA8477; family JABMPR01; genus JABMPR01. The sequence continues at coordinate 71,961 of JABIFX010000205.1, read as the reverse complement.
GTGGGCATGAGGTAGAGAATCAAAAAGAAGATGATGCCCAATGGAAAACCAAGATATTTGGTGAGATTCTCTCCCCTACTGGATTCCCTCTGAGCAACAACGTTCAGATTCGTATCGAAATTTATTTCCTGAGCATTCATCAATTTATCAGTTCTATTATTTGATCACAACCTGGCTATTCAAACAGATAGGCAGCTTTGAGCTTACCCACTTCTGACCATTCTGGTTTATAATCATTCAGCTTATTTATAAAAGTTGTACAACGTTTCATTGCCTCAGCATCATATTGGCTGTCCTTCGTGAAATCATGATCGAAAGAGAATTCTGCTATTCGCAATTCCCCTTCTTCTGTTTCAACAATCCAGACACTCATATCCATACGTCCGTAGAGACCATCACCAAAATCAAGTTTACCTGGTTTGACCATCCATTCCTCGACTGCAGTGCCTGCGACCATGGACAACTCGGCCTCTTCAGAGATACCAAGTGTTGCGAGGACCGGATAGATTTTTACGAAACCGCCATACGTGTTTGATGGCATATCGTCAAGTTGAACTGAATTCGAGACAGCATAGGTGACATCGTCGCCACCATTCTTTGCAGAATAATAAACAATGTCAGATTCGAGTTCTATTCGGTCGAATTTTGGAACATAACCATCTGTCATTGATAAGTCCTTGGACAGGGTTGTCGCCTGGTCAGGCTGCCGAAATTTCAGGCCAAATTCATATCCCGGTGCAATTTCTCCATCTTTATATTTTGATTTCCGGCGTAGCAGAAAACTGTTCTTTCGGAGGTCAAGACCTTCTGTATCCCAGAAAGAGACTTGTTTATGCTTAACTTTCAGAGGGTTGTCTTTTTCCAGTACGGGTATTCCCTCAGCAGCTGCTACTTCCTTAATAATCTGCCAGTACTCAGCGAAGCCCTTCTCATAGTCACCAAACATCTCTGCGTTAAGCAGGAGTTTGTATTCACTTGAATTAAGAAAATATTCTGGAGTGGATTTCACGGTAGTAGGTTCCAATTCAGACACAGGTGCTGGAGTGTTCGAAACACAAGCGGTTAGAAGCATTCCAATAGTTAAAGGTATGATTATTTTTAAGTTATGTTTCATTTCCATTTCCTTAGTTTTGTTCAATTTCATTTAGATCCAAAATAATTTTGGCAATTTCGCCGGTGTAGACATTGATACGCTTCAGGAGCTCCAATAATTCGGTATGAATCTCATGAGTTTTCAGTGTTTCCTCGCGGGATAAATGCATCCTCTGAAGATGAGCCACACGATACTCTTCTTCTAGATTTTGATATTTTTCCTGTTTCAGAATAACTTTTTTGGCCCGTTTGGGATCCAATTCAGAGAATGTTTTCTCAAGTCTACTGATTTGCTTACACACTTTCTTATGATAGCGAAGCAGTTCGTCTTTGCCCTCTTCAGAGAAATCTATTTCTAGGGCACGCTTTTTAGCAAGCAGGGGTAAGAGATTACGATTAACTATATCACCAATTGTTTCCATGTGGCTGGACATGGTGATCATTGCAAATACCTCAGGAACCTGAGAATCTGATAATTGTTGTTGCCCAATCTGTAAGAGATAATTTTTTACTTTATACTCGAGGAAGTCGAGTTTCTTCTCACGCATCTCAATACCTTCTAACGCAGTGAGTTGAGGATGAATCTTATCCATTCCGGGGTCATTATGAACAAATGGTTGGATAAATGAATCGAGCATGCGGTTGGTAATCTTAGCCATACGAGCAATCTCTGAACGGGCTAAATCCAAAGCCAATGCAGGTGTCTCAATAGCAGAATCATCCAAATGCCAGGTGGCAATAGTAAGATCTTTTTCATCTTCTATATCTGGATAGATTTTTAAAATAATTCTGGCGAAAAATCCTGTAAAAGGAATGAATGCAAAAGCGAGACCAACATTAAAAATAGTATGAGCGTTGGCAATCTGTCTCGGTACGTCTGCTCCCAGTTTGGCAATTCCAACTGCATCAGAGCTTGGCGATAGATATCTGATAAAATCGGCAAACCATGGGATCCAGAAGATAAACAGGAGTACGCCTGTAACTTTGAACAGAACGTGTGCCATAGCTACACGTTTAGCTTCTCTCGTGGCTCCAATACTTGCCAGGCCAGCTGTAATACAGGTTCCAATATTGGCTCCCATGATCATTGGAATGCCAGCATCCAAGCTCAATAGCCCCTGCTGAGCAAGCACGATAATGATACCGGTAAAGGCACTACTACTTTGAATAAGTGCTGTAAAAGCAGCACCAACAAGAAGCCCGAGAAGCGGATTTTCAAGTCTTGCCAGAGTATTTATGAAAGGATCAAAAGTGCGTAATGGATGCATTGCATCTGACATAAGCTTCATGCCGTAAAAAAGAATACCAAAACCAAGAATGGATTCGCCAACATTTTTCTGATTCTCATTTCGACCAAACATCATGAGACCAAACCCAATAGCGATCATCAACAGAGCATAATCTGTGAGCTTGAATGCTACAAGCTGAGCAGTAATTGTTGTTCCAATATCTGCTCCTAGAATGACACCAAGACTTTGGACAAAAGTCATGAGACCAGCCTGAACAAAGCTAACCAACATAACAGTTGTGGCACTACTGCTTTGGATGATCATGGTCACAAAAGCACCAACCATGAGACCCATGTATCGATTATTTGTCAAAGCAGATAGAATGGATCGCATTTGGGCACCGGCGGCTTTCTTCATACCAGAGCTCATCTTTTCCATTCCATAAAGGAAAAGAGCAAGTCCGCCTGCCAATGTCATAATTATGACCCACCACATGATCTCATCCGTGGTTTCCTTGTCAGCAGCGAATACCATATTTGTATTCATCATAACCAATCCCAAGAACAGGGATATTCTTAGCGTGATTCGCTTAACCATGTTTATTGCTTTCAATCATTTCAATTGGTGAGTTGAATGTGTGACCTGCTGACTTTACAACCTGCTGATCAAATACGTTTTGCAGGAAAAAGAGTGATATAAAGGATATAACTGCTGCAATGATGGGCGTTGTGACCCAACCAGATGCAATTTTACCCAATTGCTTGAAGCGAATTCCGCGACCACCATGTGCCAGGCCAATACCCAGAACGCTTCCGATTACAACTTGAGAGCTGGAAACAGGTACCAGCGGAATTGTTGGTAAATTATGCCCAAGAAGCCAGGTCTCGAGTCCCTTTGAAGCAAATAGGAAGAGAACGATTGATTGGGAAAGTACAACGATAAGAGCTGATTGAGGTGTCAGTTTTACCACACCTTCCCCAACTGTCAACATAACCCGTTTGGAATATGTAAAGATACCTACTGCTATTGCCAGTCCTCCGAGTAAAAAGAGTTGAGAGACCCCACTAATACTCATACCCATCAGATCTAAACTCTGGAATGGTGCAACAGAAACAAAGACTCCCATGACATTTCCAATATTATTAGCGCCTAATGAATAGGCTCCAAATGCACCGATAACGATCAGTCCAATCCGAGTATAAGCATCCAATCGAAAGATGTGAATTTTCCAGACTTCCAGTATTTTTTTGAATAATAGGAAAAAGATAAACGAGAAAGCTGCTGCCAGAATGGGACTCATGACCCAGGTTGATGCAATTTTGGTTAACGCATGAATATCGGTTGTCTTCCCGGCGAACATATTCCAACCCACAATAGCTCCCACTATGGCTTGACTGGTGGATACGGGTAGACTTAACCTAGTCATCCAAAAAACGGTAACGGCGGCTGCTAGAGCTACCATAAAGGCTCCGGCTATCATATCTACTGCACCTAGTTTTCCTAAAGTGTGGGTGGTACCGGCACCAGAGACAACTGCACCAAGTACCACAAAGATACTGGCAACAATAGCTGCAGTATAAAATTTGACCATCCTGGTACTCACAGCGGTCCCAAAAATATTGGATGCATCATTGGCACCGAGGGACCATCCTAGAAATAGACCACTTGAAAGAAAAAGGAGGATTAACATTCCTAGATGCTTCTCTTTATCGTATAAATGGCGAGTCTATCAGCCACATCTTCAGCTCTATCCGCTATGGTATCAATATGTAGCGCAAAATATCTAAGATGGATCTTTTGACTTAGCTCAAGAGTTTCACTGGCAAAGATGGCACGTTTTAGTTCTTCAGCAAGACGATCCGATTCTTTTTCCCAGTGATATACTTTATGAAGATAGTCACGTACGTTGAGAGGTGCCCGCATGAAAGCACGCATGGCTTTCACCATTTCTTCCATGGCTCTAACAGTGGAACTGGCCAACTCTACATAACCATCTTTGAATTGATCTGGGATATCTGGTCGTTCGATGCCCATTTCGGATAGAGTGTCCGTGGCACGATCAATAACATCATCACTGGTTTCCATGAGGGCCAGGATATCTCCTCTGGATTCTGGAACCAGTGTCTGGGTATAGAGTGCTGTTTCTATAGCTATGCGAAGCTCATCAGCTTCATGCTCTAGCTTTCTTATATGCTCAAGATGCCTTGAAAACTCTTCCTCATTGTTTTTCAAGTAGCTCTTCACACCACGTCTAAAAACAATTCCAGATTCAGAAATCTTATCCAAGAACGCGTCCATCTGCAGTTCTAGACCTTTAGTTTTTTTAAATATCATTTATCATTTTCCTGAATTTTTGATTGTTTCCGAGCTTGAATTAAAGGTACTGCAAAGCTAGCGGCTGCAACTACAAGCATGCCCAAGCTTAGGGGGCGGGTAAAGAATACGGTCCACCCTCCCATCATGATGGCACGAATGAAATTTGTTTCTGCAATATTCCCCAGGACCATTCCAAGAATAATGGGGGCTACTGGATAGTTGTATCTTCGTAGAATCCATCCAAATACTCCAAACGCCAGACAGGCTGCCACATCAAAGAATGAATTCCGTACGGCAAAACTACCAATAATCGATACAGCAAAAATCAGTGGGAATAATACGGTTTTTGGGATGGTGGTTACCTTGATCCAGAGACGGCTTCCAAAGAATCCAAGCGCAAGCAGGATAATATTGGCTAACAGTAGACTGGCGAGGAGTCCATATATAATATCTGGATTGGATATAAATAGCTGTGGGCCAGGTGTTAGATCGTGAATCATTAAAGCACCAATGAGAACCGCTGTAGATGCACTACCGGGAATTGCCAGTGTAAGCAGTGGGATGAGTGCACCACCCACAGAGCTACTATTTGCTCCTTCAGCAGCAGCTACCCCTTCCATACTGCCGTGTCCAAATTCTTCAGGATGTTTGCTGACACGCTTAGCAACATCATAAGAAATGAAGGCAGCAATGGTTGCTCCAGCCCCAGGGAAAATACCAATAATGGTTCCCATGAAAGAGGAGCGCATGATGGTATTCTTCAACTTCCAGTATGCACCAGCCGTTGGCCATTCTTGTTTACCTGACTCAACTTGCTGACTTGAGAAATCACCACTCTCCAGTTGCTTAAATATTTCACTGAGGGCAAAAAGACCTATCAAGGCAGGAATCAATGCAAATCCATCATAGAGGAAAGAAATGCCAAAGGTAAAGCGACTCACACCGGATATGGGGTCGATACCAATCGTATTCAATAGGAGGCCAAACATTGCTGCTATAAAGGCTTTAATCCAATTTTTTCCTCCAAGAGATGCTACTGTTGTCAAACCAAAAATAGCGAGAGCAAAATATTCTGCAGGATGAAATTTTAGCGCAAACCTTGCCAGAGGTCCAGAAAAGAAGATTAAGATCAGCGTCCCGATGATACCTCCAACAGTGGAGGATACCAAAGAAACACCAAGAGCCATACCTGGTTTTCCCTTTTTTGTTAGTGGGTAGCCATCGAAGGCTGTAACAACGGATGAAGGTGTGCCAGGAGCATTAATGGTAACTGCTGTAATAGAGCCACCATAATTAGCGGCAATGTAAATAGCCACGAGAAGAATTAATGCCAATGTTGGAGACATGGCATAGGTAAAAGGTACGAGTAGAGCGACGCCCATTGAAGGTGATAGACCAGGAGTGGCTCCGGCCACAATTCCCATAGCCACACCCAGGGTGATTGTCAAGATGGGGACCACACCCAAAACAAATGCTAAACCGTCTCCCAAATTGCTTAGTAATTCCACTGTTCAGTTCCTTAGAAGAGGTTTTCGAATAACATTCCCAGAGGAAGGGGAACGTATAGAGTTTTATAAAAGATGAGATAAGAGAACAAAATCCAGACACCTGCAATAATGAAGGTGTTGCGCCATTTACGATATCCAAGATAGTAAAGGCCTGCGATAATGAATGCAAATGTACTGAGGAAATAACCAAATATTTGCATGGCAAATAGATATATGACTAGAAATCCTATAAAGCTGAGTACGATATCTACACGGGGACCCGTCTCCGCTACTGCTTCGTTGTTTCGAAATGTTTTGAATAGCAGCAATAAGTTCAGTGGGACTAACATAAAGATCCAAAGACGTGGGACAGCTGCAGGTCCCACTGCTGAGCTGCTAGGAAAATTCATAGATTGGAGAAGAAAAAGTATACTCACAATTAAAAAGAAGCCAATAACCAATACTCGTCCTAATATGGCCGAGTATTGTGACATGTGAACCATGTATGATCCTGATAACCAGAGGCATACAAGTATTATCGCAAGTATACTAAAGGTAGTCCCACTTGCCATTTTCGCCATAAATCCAACGGCGTCTCCTGGAAGAATGTCACTCTTCTTCAAATAATACTCAAAGACCTTGGCATCCTCACTTACCAGCGTGTAGAATTCAGCCTCGGCTACATAGGCTACATCAATACCACCCTTTGCCCAGAAATCACGCCATTCCTGATCAGCAGAAACTTTTTTGAAAAGTTCATCATACCATTCAATGACTTCAGGAGGCGTTCCCTTCTTTAGGGCAAAGCCTCTCCACATGAATTCGTTTTCTAGATCCGTCATACCGAGTTCGGTGAATGTCGGCACATCTGGGAAGGCTTCCAGGCGTTGAGGAGATGATACTGCAGCTATAAACAGATCAGGATTACCCAGCGCATCACGTGGATTTCCAACATAGGCAATACCCTGCTCCCCAAGCAGAGCTGCCAGAGCTTTGCCTCCGCTCTTAAAGGGAATCCATTTGGCTTCTATCCCATATTTGTCCCAAATTTTGAGGGCAGTGACATGGTCAAGACCGCCGGCTGCAGGTCCGACCCAGTTTTGTTCACCTGGATTCTGACGGGCATTCTCTAAGACATCAGCCCACTGGTGAATCGGCATCTGTCGATTGGTAATGATACACTCTGGATCAGCCATGAGCATGGCAACCCAACTCAAGGCATCCACATAATCGTTTCCACCAACCTGGACAAACTTGGCAATGTTGGACTTAGTGCAGGCATATAGGTTATATCCATTAGCTGGAGCCTGAATAACCTTCTTCAGAGCGACAATGCCGCCTGCACCAGGTTTGTTTTCAACTACAAAATTGACATCAGTGTATTTTGCTGCGATTCCAGCAAACTTACGAGCACTTATATCAATAAGTCCGCCTGGTCCAGTATAGACAACAATCTTAATTGGTTTTTCTGGAAAAGCTGCTTCAGCAGAAGGCACCAGAAGTAGGAATGCCAATATCAGCATGACTAAACCGAGGGCCCGAAGTGTAAATTTTACCTTCGCGTCGTTAAGAACTTGTTTCATAGGTTATGAGGAGTCTATTTCCACTTCGTGTATGGATTGGCGATCAAATTCGAATTGTAATAGCGAGGATCACCAGTGACTTCCTCTCCTATCCATTCAGGTTTTGGAAACTCCTGATCTTCGGAGAGCAATTCTACTTCGGCGACAGTTAAACCATCATTCTCACCGTGGAATTCGTCAATTTCCCAAACAAAATCACCCATTGGAACTTTATAGCGATGCTTGTCAATAATGGGTTGTTCACAAAGCTGCTCCAATAATTCATCAGCATCTTTAGCCGGAATTTTATATTCATATTCCAGCCGGGTAGCACCTTTAGTAATCCCCTTAACGGTCATATAACCTGTTTCATCTATGGTGCGCACGCGTACAACACGTTCCTTCTGACTGTTCAGGTATCCTTGCTTATAATGCGTACCCTCTGCCAGCTCGCGATAGGTTGTAGCTGTGACCAGAAATTTGCGTTCTATTTCCTGACCCATGGTCTAGTCCTCGAAACCAACCATGCGACGCATGGCTTTGATGTAGCTGATGTTTTCATATCCACTGAGACCGAGCTTCTTAACCAGATTTGTAACTAATTCGGGATCTGCATCTTCAACTGCTGTAGTCCGGATGGCTTCTCCATCAATAGTGAGATCAGCAATTTCAACCGTAGCACCATCAATCATATAGCCGTAGCGTTTTTTGAATACGCCTACCGCTTTAAGATCGGAATTGGTATCAACCATTTGGGAGATAAAGGCATCATATTGCCAGGTATCACCTTCATTAAGGTCAATTTCAACTCCAGCTGCTTGAAATACTTCAGCAGCTTCTTCAGCGCCAATTGGAAAGGTAGCTTTCATGATTGGGAACCATTGTTCCAGATCATTCTCAGCATTTCTCAATACTTTTATATCCATGAGTGTATCTCTGATCTTGATATTCTCACCACTTTTTTTGGAAAGGATGTACACTTCGCTACTTTCAATTTCGCGGGTGCATTCGTGGGCTTTGATATTCTCTTCAGCAACACCAAACTCTTCTCCAAAAGTTCGCCATTCCCATCTTGGAACAATCTTGCCTAATTCAATCTTTGCCATGTCTTGTTATCCTTATCTTGATGGATCATTATTTATATTTATAGTCCTCATGTATTCCAAATGGCGTGCCAAGAACTTTCAGGGTTCATTCTTATTGTATTTACTCCTCTTACAGCTTCTTTTATTACTGGTTATAAAATAGGAACTACGATATTGCTGACCAGATATCGTCATTATAGACGAGATGTCGTCTAATTACGCATAACTTTGATGGAAAATATATGTCTTTCAGATTAGACTATTATCAGAGTGAGATGAGGGTCCCTGATGGCTCACGAGCCCGGGGAATAGCTTTAATCCTTTAAATCGATGAGCCCATGTTTTAGCAATTTGCTTCTGAGGGTGGTTCTGGGGATTCCCAATGAATCGGCCACCTTTTGTTGATTCCCCTGATATTGATCCATGGTCTCATTAATAATCTGCAATTCATACTCGTTCACCTTTTGGGTAAGCGATGCTTTACCATTATCCTGTGAATCGTAATCTCCTTGCACGGAAAGATATGAATCAGGGATATCCTCCAGATCTATCACTAATTTTCTTGAAAATACAGACATCTGCATGATTACGTGTTCCAACTCACGCACATTCCCAGGCCAATCCAGGTCAATGAGATACTTAATGAGATCAGGTGAAAGCTGTTTATCTGCACTCAGTTTGGACAAAAAGAAGTGTGCCAGTAAAGGGATGTCTGACTTACGTTCATTCAGAGTTGGAACAATAAGTTTTATAACGTTTAGACGATAGTATAAATCCTCTCGAAAGGACTTGTTCTCTACCAAAGATTTCAAATCAACTTTGGTGGCTGCAATAATCCTCACATCTACACGAATAACTTCGGTGCCCCCGACCCGTTCGATTTCACCTTCCTGGATGACCCTGAGTAGTTTGGTTTGAAGTCGTAAACTCAGATCATCGATATCATCCAGTAGGATGGTGCCACCCTTGGCACGTTCGAAGCGACCTATGGATCGCTTAACTGCACCAGTAAAAGCGCCTTTTTCGTGACCAAACATTTCCGTTTCAAAAAGGGTTTCACTGAGGGCAGAACAATTGATTTTTACATAGGGGTGTTCTCGACGTTGGCTCAGTGATTGGACAGCATTAGCAATTTTTTCCTTACCTGTCCCGCTAGCTCCTTGAATTAGAACGGTATGTTCGCTTTCCGCTACGATTTTGACTTTATCAAAAAGATCACGCATGATATCAGATTGACCGATGAGATCAGGTGAGACCTTCAACTCAGCCAGTGATGCTCTCAATAGTTCGTTTTCAGAGCTCAGGGCTTTTACAGCCATGATGCGGGCTAAAAGATGGAACAATTCATCTGGATCGAAGGGCTTTGTGAGATAATCAAAAGCACCTTTTTTTAAGGCGGATAAAGCATTCTCAACTGTTGCGAAGGCGGTCATAATCAAAACTTGGGTATCAGGTGAAACTCGTTTGACTTCTTCGAGAATTTCAATACCGTCAGCACCGGGGAGTCGGTAGTCGGTGAGGACTACATCCCAGGTTTCATTTTGAACGGCTTCTAGCCCTGCTGTACCGTCTTCTACGGCAGTTACTGCATGACCTGCATGCTCTAGTAACTTCTTCAGCGTAATTCGATTAATGCGTTCATCTTCAACAAGCAATAATTTTAGCATTTTATTCCGTATCCTCGTCTGACACATTGTGGATTGGGAGTTCAATGGTGAATTCAGCCCCACCCAGGCTACTGGTCGCGTAGCTAATATTTCCACCCATGATTCCTATGATCTCTCGGGACACATATAGCCCCAGCCCTGTCCCCTTCCCCACTTCCTTCGAGGTGACAAAGGGTTCAAACATTTTCGATCTTTCTTCACTGGGGATTCCAGATCCAGAATCTCCCACGATAACAGCCACATGCTTACCCCTGACCTCAGTTGTCAGTTGAATAGTGCCCACGCTTCCAATAGCATCAAGTGCATTCATGCAAATATTCAGGAGTGCTTCTTCAAATCCAGATTTATTATTATACACAGTTGGTATGTCCTCACCCAAATGCACTTGCGTAACAATTTTTTCCCTGGAAAGCCTATGACCGACCAAGTTTAATACATCGCGAACACTCATATTAAAATCATAGTCCTTGATGGTACCTGCTTTTTTTCGAGCTCCTTCCAGTAATCTTGATACAATCACTTCAATTCGATCAAGCCCGTCACTGAGAAGGCGGATATGATCGACTTGGTTCTCTGGGTCAATGTGTAGTAGATGGAGACAATTCTTTAAACCCAGGAGTGGATTATTGATTTCATGTGCAACACCTGCGGCCATCCGCCCCATTGCCGCCAGTTTTTCTGTCTGGATAAGGTTCTGATTAGTTGCTTCCATACTGGAGCGAGCTTTTATTAACCTGTTCTGGAGGCTGGTAAAGCGCTCGTTGAGCAAACCAATCTCATCATCTGCCTCAGGTAACGCCAGAGGTTCAGCGGTTTGAAAATCAAATGTATCCATGGCTTGCACAGTATGCCGCAATTTGCTGGTGACACTATAACTAATCTGCAGCACAACAACCACGACGAAAAGAAGTGCCCCAACAAATAAGCCCATGATAATTAATGTGGACCTTCTTAATTCATTTATGAGTGGTTGGGCATCCAGACCAAGGCGTACGGCACCATGGGAAAGCGTTATAAGTCCAAGAGGTGCCGATATTTCCATGATCCATTCGGCATGATCATTCTTAAAAATGTGAAAAACAGGTTCAATGGCTTCCAAAGCAGAAAGACTATAGATATCCGTATATTCGGTCTTGACCTGGGATATCTCAGAATGTGCGATGACCTGAGCGTTTTGATCCAGAATGACGGCATATTTCACCATATCGCTATATTCTTGTAGAAAATTGTTTAAAAATGACTGAAGAAAATCATCGCTATCCGTTTCTGATAAGTAGAGAGCATCATTAATAGGTATTATTGCTGTCTGAACCATGGTGGTGGCGATGATACGATGCTTCCCAATAATTGCTTCCTTCTGAGAGGTCATTATGGCAATAAATAGAACCAGCATCACCAGGGCGAGGCTGGCACCAATCCTGATAACAAGTCGATCATGAATACTAGAACGTAAACGCATTAGTTTGACGATTCCAATTCGTTCAACAATTGACGAGGGAAATTGTATAGGCTGTCATGACCTGCTCTAAAACCATTGGCAACTTCAGTATCCCACCCCTCAGTATCGACTATCCCAGCAGCAATGAGTTCATTTAATCGCAACAATGCGTTTTGAACCACCCTCTTCCTGGTAGAATCTACATGGGACGCAACCACTAACGGCACACTGGGAATAGCCGGCGACCTAGCCAATACCCTGATGCCTGAGGCTTTAAATGACTCTGCAACAACTGCTTTGACCATTCCTGCATCAAAATCTCCGCGCAGTACTTTCTCAGCCACCAGGTCATGATAACTCAAGTTCTCATAGCGAGATAAATCGGATAGTTCAACTCCAGCTTCTTTGAGCATCCAGATGCCCATCCAGGAGCTGAATGATTGCTTTGAAGCAAAGGCAAAAGACTTCCCATTCAGATCTTTGAGGGATTGAATTTCTGAATGGGTAGAAACTATTATATCGTCATAATTCTCAATACTGCCTTCAGCATTTATAGGCATGGCGATACACCTGATTCCGTATTTGTTATGCGCCTGGATATAGGTGTAATTTCCAAGAGAGGCGAAATCGATGCGCCCCATAGCCAGCTGGTCAACGGTTTCAAGATAATTACGACTGAGTTTTAATTTAAAATTGTAGGGCGTGTTTTCAGAGAGATACTCCATGAGGGGTTGATATCCACTCACAATTGAACGGGGAGAATATCTGGAAATGACACCGAAATATACTAACTCATCTTTTTCACCAGGCTGTGAAACTATTTCTGGCAAGGGTGTCTCAACATCCATGATGAAGACATAAGAAATACTAAGACATACCAGGAATAGAAGTACTGGAAGTAAAACTTTAAGATTAATATTATTCATAAACCTGGCTATTTTGATATTTAGTTACCAGCGATCATCCTTAAAGAAATCCTCCTGGTCATAAACGGCTTTCAGCATATTGGTCGCCAGTTTTCGGACATCTCCATTTACAGAGACTTCCACTTTGCGCACATCTTTCTTTTTCAGTTTTTCAAGGACGATTTTGAGGTCCTCTATTTCATACTTATCGAGTTCAAATTTGAATGTCCACGCCATTTTATACTCCTTTTCTCTTCATCTCAATATTGGCCTGTCTGGGCCAGTGATGGTACCTTATCACCTGTCTCCAGGTTCATTTGCTTAAACTTTTCTATATCCTGGAGGATAAAAAGTCCTCGTGCACTGGCATATTTAGTATTGGTTTCATCAATCAATTTTGCTTTAAGCGAAATTTTACTGCCTTCAATGATTTTAATTTTGGCACAATACAACACATTCTTTTCGAGGGGTAATGGTTTGAAGAAGCGTGTTGTGTATTGGGCGGTCATGGCAGGATAACCATTGACCCAGCAGCAGGCGCCCATCAGCTCATCAAAAACTGCTGATATTGCACCACCATGAGTGTGCCCTGGCGGTCCCTGTGCCAGTTTACCAAATTTGACATCAGCATAAACCGACCCACTCTTTTCATTAAAGTGATATTTTAATGAAATTCGCTGATCATTATGTTCACCCGTTATAAATGAGATGAATTGCTTGCCAAATTCGATGGGGATGGTGTTCTCAAGCTGCTTATAATCGACCATCTTCAACTGCACTCCTCCTATGATTGCACATAAGCTAATGAGAACTTCTCAGGATTGAAGCTGATTGTTCATGCTGGAGTGATTTGTCTGCATTAATCTGGAGTTTCATCACCCCGAGCTGAGATGAAGGATTGATAAATAGACGAAGTAGTGGTATCCATCGACTCCGCTCGGGTGAAAACACTATTAATCGTTATTGAAAGTTACTACAGGCAAGGAGGCTGAGGTTCTCGAAGTCTCATAAATTAAAAAGCCACTACATTTCTGCAGTGGCAATTTTTACTGAATGTGCCCGAGACTGGAGTCGAACCAGCACGCACAAAAGAGTGCACTAGGACCTGAACCTAGCGCGTCTACCAATTCCGCCACCCGGGCATCAAAAAGCGGGCTAATGTAATCCCCCCTCCAGCCTCTGTCAATCAGGAAAGAACAAGAATAATCGCCAAGTTTGACAAGAGTAGCAAACCTGCGAGAATCATAACCACCAACGGTTGAACTAGACTGAGCTTGAGTACAAGCACTTGCCAATTTTGCTGCGGCTCTTTAGAAAGTAATTTCAAACTTTTTATAAATAACACTGAGGTCCATCCATAGGCAAAAGGTGCCAGGATTGGTGTGTTTCCCCACAACTTTGCACTGGAGTCAACGTTCCAGATAAGTAGACCATATTGTGAGAGCAGCGCTTCAAAGAAAAAAGAGATTAGAACCATGGTGAGAAATATGAGCGGCAAGTGATAATCAAAGGGCTTGGCTTTCAAATATTCACGTTCTAGAAAATTATTGCTCCAGGTCAAACCGATATAAGCGATGTTGGTCCAGAATAGAGTATAAATGAGGGGCAAGCCAAAGAAGGTGATATGGAAGTCACCGTAACTATAGATTTTCATGATTTCGCTAAGCGCATATTCACGAAGAAATCCTAACATCAGCCCAGATATCCAAAAAACTTTCACAAATGATAAACTATACACCTTTCTGGCGTGGGTCACCAGAATGGCTGTCACCAGGATGATGCTGATTTCAATCAACCAGATCATCTTGCATTTTTCTAACTTGCTTATTGAGTGAAACCAAACCCCAGATCAGGATTGGCAGATTCGCCCACAGCAGATCATAACGCTTATTGATCAATTCGCTGATAATGGCAATACCAAGTAGAAGATCAATGGCACCGTAGGGCAAATATGTGAGTAGCAATTTATTCATTTGATTCTGACAATTTCACTAATGTAAAAATGGTGTCTCACTACTACAAATTTAGCAAGACACCATTTCTTTGCCTAAGCAGATTTTCAGTAACTAATTAATCGTTCCACTCGGCTTTAAAAATATGAGTTGCCCTGGGATTATCAGCATCACGATTGGAAGCAAATGCCATGAATTTTCCATCGGGGCTAAACATGGGAAAACTATCGAAGAAGGTATTGTTGGTCAGTCGTTTTAGTTCTGTACCATCAATAGCCACCATGTAAAGCTCAAAGTTATGACCAAATGCCTGGGCTTCTTCATTCCAGTCATCCATATTTGATGAGAAAACAACATGCTTGCCATCAGGATGCCAGGATGGAGCCCAATTGGTGGCGCCATTGTTGGTCAATCGTACTTTATTCTGACCATCTACATCCATGGTATATATGGATAGTGGCACGGCCTCAACCTGATCTAGAGACATGTTTTCCTGCCAGCGCAGGGTGTCTTCGGCATTTTCTGGATACCAGGCACGCCAGACAATCTTTTTTGCATCGGGGCTAAAGTAGGGTCCACCATCATAACCAAGATGATTGGTGATTCTCTGGACATCAGATCCATCCATATTCATAGTGAACAACTCTAAATCATCATCGATTTCAGATGTGAAAATAACCCTGCCTGTAAGAAAGGAAACGGTTGGCTCAGCATCATAGCCAGCATTTTCTCTGATTCGTACAAGATCAGATCCGTCAGGATTGGCTGAATAGATATCATATGGAAAAAGTGGCCAAAGGTATTTATTGCCCTGAGGTTTAGGTCTTGGTGGACAGCTGTCCACGACACCATATGTGGAGGCGAAGATAATTCTATCCTTCTCCATACTGAAATATGAACAGGTATTTGCTCCCAGTTCGGGACTTACCATATGCTGTTCGCTACCATCTGCATTCATGATGTAGATTTTATCACAACCATTACCATCGCGTTTGCTCTGGAAGATTATCTGTTGTCCCTGAGGACCCCAATAAGCTTCCCCGTTGTCACCTTCGAAGGTCAATTGCTCCACCTTGGAAAGACCAAACGGCTTTTCCTCAACAACGATTTCCTGTTGGGTGCTACAGCTCATAATTGCCACGCTTAACACCAATAATACGAAAAACTTTATTTTCAAGTTACACTCCTGATTTTGTTTTAGTTGATTTTGGAAAAAAACTTATTTCTCTTCCAATTCAACACGATACAAAAGAACAGCATTGTGCATATGAATTGCAAATAAATCTTTTCCAATTTGAGATAATTTTGGTAATGTGGTTGTCCAGCTCCCAAATGAGCTACGGTGGGCGATCTGGCCAGTTTTACTTACACCCTCAAGTTCAAAATTGCGGTAAGCTAGCTCACCATCTTCAGTGAAGAATGGTTCATAACGAATATACAGAAACAAGCCCCAGCGAGACAGATAGTCGGCATCACTGATGCTGGATATATCAATGGGATGGTAGCTAGAAACAAGGGTCCCATCACCCAGATTTACAACATTCAAATCTTTTTCCGAAATGATAAAGGCTGTCTCCCGTCCAAGTGAGCTGATCTCCCAGGTTTTCCAGGGGAAGTGTCCCATGATTCTATCTCTGTTGAATAGCGTAAGAGTCGACTCAAAGCCATCATGAATCTCCAGAAAGTAATAATCTGTACCTGGCATAGCCTCAAGTCCCACAAGCCGACCTGGAACGCTCACAGGGTCATTCAAAAGTTTGTCATGATTCCACAGATGAATTTCGATGGTTGATGTCGAGTCGGCATCGGTATTAGAGATGCATGAAGAGGCAGTGATGAATTCATTTCTGTTGATCAATTTGTCCATCACAAGATTTATTTCACAATTATCCTGATCACCCTGTACAACATTCTCCAAAAAGAGGAGTGTGTCTGCATCGTTTATTTCAAGAATCCAGGGTTGATCCTTCTGAGTAAGCAATATGCTACCATGATTGGTGAGACTTGAATTGAGTTCTCCCCCACCTAATGGAACACCATGCACCAATGTATATTTTGGGTTACCCTTATAATCATACACTTGAAATGAGTATAGTCTCTGTGGTTTAGAGGCCTCGATTGATTCATTTTCCTGAATCAACATAAAGCTTGAGAGGTCCTGATTTATCTCGAATACATCATTTGATGTGCGGGGAATTTCAATGACATTACTACCCAGGCTGTCATAGTACGAAATTTGCTTCTCTGTCACAGTGTACATGATTGGGAATCCACTGGTGCCTGTCCTGAAAATAACCTGCTCCAGAGGTGTGTCGAAGGTCCATTGTGCATAGGGTTCTATATGCAGGACATCCGCAAAGATGAGCTCCAAAAGTCCTAAAAATATAAGTAATGACTTACTTTTCACTATTCACCTATTTCAGTAAAACAATTTTATGTGTCAAACTGCGTTCATCACCTTGAATCAGCTGTACAAAATAAGCACCACTTGGCATAGTTTGTTCTTTTTTATTTTCAGCATTCCAGGTCCAGAGATAGGTTCCAGGGGTGGCATTTTTCAATTCATGATCCTTTATTGTTCTCCCCTGAATATCATAAACGATAATTCGACTATGGGCAAATTGATCCAGATGGTACTCAATATTAACGGAGGCGTTAAAGGGATTTGGATAGGCTTTATAAATAGACATTTCTTCCGGGAGTGGGGTATCACCGTTCTCCGGCGTCACCGCGAAAAATTCAAGTATCCTACCCACTAGCTCAGATCTATTGGCTTCAGTATCAATGGTTTCAAAAGCCAAACCCAAAACAAAGGTTCCTGAATTATTACCTCGATAACTGATGGCTGCATTCAGACCATTGCCATATTTGAGAGCTATTTCACCACCAGTAGAGGGTGAAAAATGATCCGGCCAGTCCTCAATATATGGATTTGAACCATAGTTAAAGTCAAATCCTGAGAAGAATGGTCCCACTCCATCGACATGGTAATTATCTGCATCATCATTGGCATAGTCTAAGTGGAGTACTTGATTCATAAATTGAATGTCAGCAGGCGAGCCTGCACTCAGATCGTAGCCAATTTCAGCACCTGATGCAAATAAATATCCTCCCTCAGCGAGATAGGCTGTTATTACACTTTGTTCAGAAGTGCTAAAGGTTTCATCAGTTCTGCTGTCATCTCCCATAAACCAGAATACAGCAGAATAATCGTGAATATCTTGTGTAGCGGTCACCCACTCATTGCTCGCTGTGCTGATACCTGCCGAGAAACCACTATTTACAATGGCTTCAGAATAATAGGTGGCAAAATTGTGCTGGAGACTGGTCCAGGATCCATTTGTACGATCAAAACCATCAACAATTAATATGGAGGGTTGATTATCACTCAGACGGACAGCATAGGTATCTGAATATTCACTGTGATTTGGGTTGAAGGATGTGTCTACAGCTTTCATCCGAAATTGAATGTAGGAGTCCCCTGAGAAGCTTTCTTCTGTGAAACTGGTCATATCAGCTGTAAGAATATCTGGACCATGATTGGAGCTCCAGTTTATTCCATCGAAAGAGAATTCAAGGATATAACCAGCCAGATCTGCATCATCTGGTGGATCCCATTCGAGGTGAAGATTCCCATTTGCATCTGAACCAATGTACCTGAAGTCGGGTCGCCCAGGTGGCAATAAATCAACATTACTGAGAAGAACATTAACATAGGTTGTATCCCAGTTATCCCGAGTGTCAGAACTCATCACCGATATGACGTATGGACCAGGTTCATAAAGATCACAATTCAGATAGTCATTTGAAGTGATGCGATTTGTCACGATATAGCGATAAATACTGGTACTGGAACCAGGAGCATACACTCGATTAATATTTGAATTTGAGTACAATTCATCAGCCTCAAACCAGAAATAAGGTCCTTCTAAGGTTTCAGAGGTATCTGCTGAATGTAGAGCCCAACCAATCGTGTAGATACCATTGTTCATATCAATGCTGGACTGGAGATCGGTTGTATCTGCTGCCTGGGCGATGATATCAACATGTCCACTGAGGGTATTGTTGGGGAAGGTGCTAGAACTTCCATCCAGTACAAATTGAATAATGGGTGACCGCGGGTGGTATGGGTCCACGAAAGGTGTAATCTTGCCAGGTAGCAGAGGATTGCCTGTTGGATGGCCACTGGCTCCTCCACCATAATTCAGGTGGATATGAGCATAACTATCGGTATGACCGACCACGGCTCCCTGAGCGACTGTATTGCCCACCAGAAGTGTAGCTAGCGGGATAACATGGACATATGCAAAGTCTTCCACACGGATCCAATCCGAACCAATACCTGTGACAGTACCAGCCATGATACTCAGAACATTTTGCCCTTGAGCAAGTGGCATGTCAGTTCCATTGTGGAAATGGTCCCTGTCTTCACGGCATTCATCAAAGGTAGCAGAAATGCGATGTTGTTGGTTCATGGGTGCCAGGGGCCAGGAAAAATTATTTATCTGTGCGGCCAACCATAAGGGTAGGCACAACAAGATGAAATATTTGTGCATTACTGGCTGATTTCTAGCCATTCATAGTTAGTACCGATAAAAAAGCGGTCGCCATCTGTATCAACCTGGAATAAAAGGGGAAAACGGGGATCTATTTGAATGTCTGTGCTGCTTTCCGTCTGGGGAAAAAAGATCTGGGAGAAATGGGTATTTCGTTTGGCAAAGAAATCGGCCGCAACACGGATAACAGCCACTTCACCTCTATTGTTGACTGAGAGTCCCAGGCAAACTTTGTTATCATTATCAAAGCGTATCTTTTGGACGCGTTTTGGACTTAATTCGAACAACTGGATGAACTCATGGCTACTTAATGCTGCCAGATAAGAACCGTTTGGTGATAAATGGAGTTCATGCCCAAAATTTTCATTGCTCCACAGTACTTCACCCCTAGCAGATAGCTCAACAATCAAGGGCTGTATCTCTTTATCTGCCGCGGAGTAATCATACCCACTTGCAAAAAAGCGTTGATTCTGAAACACGAAATCCTGGAGATATGAGAAGGGTAGATAAGATGTTCTTTGACCACGTCCGTTGGAATTGATGCTGATGAAAAGAGACTTTCCAGCAGGACCTCCATTAAACCCTGGACGTTCAAGCAGTATATAGCACTTCTCACCGATCCATTGCATGAGAACATTGCGTTCCAAACTCATATCGCCATCATCCTCATAAAGCTGGCCTTCCGCTATAAGATTGCCGGATACATAGAAATAGATCAAGGCCTTCACAGGATCGACTAGAGCCAACACTCCTTTATCGGATATTGCGGCGACATGGGGTTTGAGATCTGATTCTGTACCCATGTTCACAGCATACATCAAATCATTATGATCATCGAGGACGAAATAATCAGAATATCGTTTCCCATTTTTAATCTCTCCCAGATTTTTAAGCATGGAGATCAGACGATAATCGCCCGTTGGTGAGAGACTGATTATCGCTTCAGAACTATACGCAGGTAATTTCCTAATAGCCTGATTATCAATCATATACTGTGAATTGCTTGAAGTATAGAACAAAGGTTGGCCATCCATAGACACCCAGGACTTTGCAGCATCCCTCAGAGTGACTTGTGAATCAATCTGAAGTGCGAATACACTGCTTAGGAAAAGGGTCTGAAGTAATAATAAGGTCATCTTTCGCATACTATAATTTTTCCTTCTAAGATCAAGTTCCCCTCACTATAGATGAAGATCACGGATTTCACAGAGTCAGCCAAAGCTAAACAGTGATGTCCAAAACAGCAGGTTCTTGAAAAATGTACATATTCAACCAACTCCTCATGGGATTTCGAATCTGTCATTCAAATTACCCGAATATTTTGTGAATACCTCACCAATGTTTATGATGAAATCAAAAGAGGCCACACAATGGTGGCCTCTTTAATAAGCGTGTTTCTGATATTATTATTTCAGAAACAGCATGGTCTTTGAATCGGTGTAAGATGATGTTCTCAGAGTATAAACATATACACCTGATGCAACTTGGACACCATTATTGTCAAGACCACCCCATGTGAGGTCGTAAGAACCTGTACTCATGGACTGATTCAACAGAGTTGCAACTTCCCGACCCTGTAGATCATACACACTCAAGCTAACCACTTCATTCTGAGGAATATGGAATGTAATGGTAGTACTTGGGTTGAAGGGGTTAGGATAGTTCTGCTGAAGTTTGTAACCATCAGCAATCTGAACTTCACGTTCCTCGATTGATACACTGGTATTTGGTGAATCAAGGATGATAACTGGAGCAGAAACACTTGTGGTAGCAAATTCTACCGAATAGGGTACTGCTACTGAGGATGCGTAGAAAACTTCATTCCCAGCATCTTCATCCATGTTCCCAATTGCGAACTCACTCCAGATTCCACCGTCGGCTAAATCAACAACTGCATAAGCAGAGTCAATGATAGTCAATTCCCAATTGGCAGCTGCATAAATATCGCCACCTTGATGTTCGATTCTGAAGATCATACCATTGTGAGGTGAAGAAGCTCGACTACCCATGACGAAATCCATCAGCCCATCGTCATCAATATCACCACTCGCAGCACCCCAGATACCACGGGATCCACTTGGCCAATATTCTGACATGTTCGCAACTAGGGTTGCCTGTAATGTATCCGCGACTTCCTTAAGAATGTAGACGCCCTTTAGACTATCAACACCCCAATCATAAGTTGGTGCGAAGATCTCTGTAGTACCATCACCATCAATATCAACACCCAATGCGGCCTGGTTTGGAGATCCACCTATAATTGGTGAAAGGGCAGTATATTCATAGGCAGTACCGGTCCATGATATTTTTGAGATTTCAGTTTCAGAGAAGATATAGGCATTGTTACCAACAACAGCCACATCCCACTTATTCTCTGCCGCTGAGGTCATGCCAACATCTAAGCCACTGCTTTCCAGGGTCCAGGTTTCAGATCCATCACCAGCATCAGGAATGTCACTTACTGAGCAGATACCGTAGTACATACCAGAAGTCGTTCCTTTTCTATCGGCGAAAATGATTTCATCAACACCATCATCATCGATATCAGCAATTTCCCAATCGATGGGTCTGATATTCTGCGTTGATACAGAATCAGTAATTGTCCAGGATGAATTGGGTTCCCATACACCTGCATTATCCACACCAAAATTATCACCACCGGCATGTTCGTAGACGACAATACGAGCAGGATTTGCGATAGTAACAACATTGTTAACGATGCCCCAACATAATTCCATCTTGCCATCATTGTCAAGATCAGTCAATGAAAGGGTTGGCCAGGTATTCTGTTTCTCAACCAGGGTTGTTGGTGGTATAGCTTCCCAAACCATTGCCCAAAGATCAGCAGCAAGTCTCTCGTACTTGTAAATACGGGGAATAACTTCATCGGCTCCATCATTCCAATTGTTATTGACCATATATATTTCGGTAAGGCCATCTCCATCAACATCTACACCAGCAATAATATTACCAATGCCACCAACATTTAGTGTCAATGCATCTTCGATATTTACTTCTTCCAGACGTGGAAGTAAATCAGCGCTTAATTGGGAAAAAGCAAATAACCCCAATAACACGATTATAGTAACTTTTCTCATACAGGTTCCTTTCTTGTTGCGTTAATATACAAACATTCTCTTAAAAATTTAGTCGGAGTCCCACTCTGTGGCGAGGTCCAAAATATTCCATTGCGTTAAAGGCGTAGTCGAATCCCAAGCTTTTCAGTACCTGGAATCCAGCGCCGAAACTTAAACCATTAATATCGGTTCCCATTTGATATCCCGCACGTAGATCAAATTTTTTCAGATAATTGATCTCAGTCCCCAAAGCATAAATCTCATCATTGTTGTTGGAGTGGATCATATCCATGGCAAGATTGGCTTTTAAGTTCGCAGAAGACCATACATCTAATGAGAGTCCGGTCCTAAACGTCATGGGCAGTGGCCATTTTCCATATTCGCTGGAGTCATTGACGGCATATTTAATGGGGTCGCTATAATCCAGATAGTTTCCGTCAAACTGGGCTTCCTTTGAGAAGTTTAGAATGCTCATACCTATCTTAAGCCCTCGAAAACTTGTGCGGTATAGAGTTCCGATATCCCAGGCAAGTTGAGAGTAGCCGGATTCATCATATTTCTCACTGACATTTTTCACTGTGACTCCAAATGAGAATTTGTCCGTAAGAAATCTGGAATAACTCAGCCCAAGACTCATCCCCCCCATGGAAAAGGTTCCATTGCCAAAAGGCATATCAGGTGTGGTGCGAATTTCATCACCATAATTTACGTATACAGCACTAAAGGCTATGCGACCCATATTGCCAATATTTGTGGCTATACCAACGGTTCCAAAATTAATATCAGCTGGCCATTTTACATAGCTGATATATGAATCTATCCCACCATCAGGATGATATTCAGACAGACCTGCAGGATTGATAAGCACAGCACTGCTGCCCTTCACAAGGGATGTAGCAGCATTCCCCATACCCATGTTGCGGACATGGAGATTGACCTCAAGAAATTGACCAGCAACGGAACCAATCGAAGCAGATGCCAAGAGGCTATTTACGACCAGGAATGATAAAACTAGGATTCTATACATGCTCGCCTCCCCTACTTAAGAATGATGAATTTGCCGATTTTTTCGCCCATGGACGAAGAAACGTGGTAAAGATAGACACCTGGTGCCACTTCACGATTAGATGTACTCACCAAATCCCATTCCGCCGTAGCAGAATTGGTCTCTGGCAAATTTTCAATATTTCTCAAATCTGTACTTTTGATCAATTTCACGAAATCACCATCAAGTGTGAAAATTCTCACGCTGGCATCGTCTGGTAAATTGATAAAGAACAGGCGATCTTTCCATTGAGACGAGGATGATGGACTTGCATTGTTCCATGGTGCAGAAGCTCGGTATGGATTTGGTACAACCAAAATATCATCCATGGAATTCACATGGCTTTTACCAGTGGCAGTGATAAAATCGCTGGAAAGAAGTTCCATGTTAAAATATTTATCTGAGTACCCACGGACAAACAATGAGTAAGTATAATCATAACCAAATGCCACATCTTCATCGAAGACACTCAAGTAATTTTCACCCGTGGCTAGCAATTCGGCCTCAACATCTGCCTTGGTATAAACACCCAGCGTATCATAAATAGGTAGTCCAGCTACAGTTCTCTCTTTGAATTTTGCTACAACAAATCCTCTGAAATTGGGGTGAGCCATGGAGGCTGTTGGATTCCATGTCACATTTACACCCTCAAAAACATTTTCGTCATTAAGGACGGCGCCGATTTCCAGAGGTGTTAATGCAGGAATCTCATTCAGATCAATATCAAAATTATCATCTACCAGTGTTTTGGCCACTTCCATGTCTTCAAGGAGTCGGACGAAACTATAAGCCCCTCCCAGGTCGGCATCTGCGCCAACACCAATGGCGAAGATCACCTCGATTGAATCGCCGTAAGCCAGTGAATCAACAGGACCAAAGGTGGTAATAGCACGATAATCACCTTCATTCACTCCACCCCCTTGAAATGGAGGTAATTTGAACAGTTTGTCGAAAGTCGTCTTCCCAATAGCATTTGTCCACATGGCAGCATCACCGGAAAAATCTTGGCCGATATAGGATGTTGTGTATGATTTCGGTGGCATATATGGATCTGTATGGATCATCTGCATGGCCAGGACACCAGGCGTCTGAAAGACACCGAGGGGATTTGGATTTCCAAAATCATCATGTGGATTCTCATACTGATACGCACCGGGCACGGTGGTGCGGTCTATCAAACTGGTATCAATTTCAGCATTTACACCCCGATTGTCACCGTCAAACATGATGGTTAATGTTGAGTCACCAATGAAAGTATTTATGTACGGCCAGAGTGTTGTGTCTATTTCAGTTTGATATTCCACATATGGAAATAACAACAGTTCATCCCATCCACCTGTGAGACACATCGCATGATCGTCACGGTTCACAAAATCAGCTTCTGTATCCCAGGTGGTCAACTTGCTGACATCGCCATCCATTCTAAAAGTGAAGTGAACATCTCTCAGTGCAGACATATCATCTACAGTCCCATCGTCATCCGTATCCAATCCAACATTCTTCAGATAGTATTTATAAATGATGAAATCATCGGCAAAACTAAGTCCGTAGGCGTATGTATGTTGTGTTACTTCCAAACCCAGTGGAACATGCGCATCATCGACCTGAATCGCATCAGTAAATTTCGTCCAGGTATGCTCTGCAAGACCATCCAGGATTGTTTCCTTTTCAACCAGGGCCAGAGGGGTATACTCTTGGTCCTCTGTTCCGCTGGTACTTCGGATGTCGTTACGAGTTCCTGTGAGCCACAGCGAGCCTCGATAAAGATAGGAATTGCCTGAACCGCCTGGCCAATCAGCAGAGGGCGTTCTTTCGCGGTATGAGTCATCACCTATCATGGAAAAATTAGTCACCCGCATCCAGATCTTCCCGATACGATGAAACTCATGATCAATGGGAACAATCTCGCTCTTTTTGAATAAGCTGATCTTCTTTTTGGGGAGTTTTAGTGGCTCACCAGCAGCTTGAACCAAGATGGCGATCAACAACAGTGGCAAATAGAATTTTATTTTTCTAAGCATAACTTCTCCTAAGAATCGCTCTACTAGAATTTCAGCGAAAGGCCGATTTTGAATTGACGCTCTGAAGCGTAGATCAATGGCGTTCTGATCTCCAGATCGGAGAGCTCTTCCTTGTAAATGATATCCGGAGGATTGGTCTCACCGGGATCCTCATCCACATTATAATATTTGCTATAGATGCTATAATGGACGTCATTGTTAAAAACATTAAAGATGTCAAAATTGAACAGGAAGTCAAAGTTCCCCATTTCCAATTTGCGGCTTAAGCGAATATCAACATTGCTGAAAGTTGGTAACCGTTGATCATTGCTCGCACCCAGAACACCATAAGTTGTGAAAGGTTTACCGGTACCATACTCATATTGAATACTGGCCACCCAATCTTTGGTTAACCAGGCGATGGGTTGAATTCCCTTATTTGAGTATAAGCCAACATTCACATTTGAACTGATCCTTCTATCATAGCTCAAAGGATACATCTTCTTGTCATAGGGATAGAGTTTCACGCCACCTGAAGAAGAGTTGCGTCCTTTGGCAATAGAGTATGAAATATTCCCCTGAAGGCTCCAGTTGCCAACCTTCTGGCGTTTGACCGCCAGCTCGGCACCTTTGATATTGGCATAATCACCATTGACATACCGATTGACCTCAGTACCATCTGGGAAAACAAATTTCTCGTTGTTCACGAGATCCGAGACATCCTTGAAATAGCCGGTGATGGACATCTTCAAGTTCGGTGTAAACAGATGCTCAAATGATATATCATAGGCTACCGTTTTTTCTGGCTTGAGTGCTGGATTACCTACCCAGTTCCCTACCTTGGTCAAACTTTGATATTGATGGTTCCGAAATAGATAACGGCCGTCTGGTCGTTGGAAATAGTGTCCGTAAGTAAAGAACAGGATATCCCGATCTGAGATGGGATGAGAGATTCCGATCCGGGGACTGAGCTGATGGCTGGCTTTTGCTTCCTGGGGATCATTGAAGATGGCAAAATCATTCTCATCATTTGTCAATATTGGATTGTCCATATTTCCGGGGTAAAGTATTGGATCATCGAAACCATTGGGATTAAAGTAGTCATAGCGGAGCCCTATCAGGGTTACCAGGGCATCCTTGAATTCCATCTTATCCTGGATATAGGCCCCAAATTCCACGTCTGTGTTTTTCCAGATGTCCTTACGAAGCGAGTTCAGCGCAAAATCACTTTCTTCGGAAACGGATGACCATGTAATATCCGTAACATCAGTTGTGTTCATGTTAAGCTGAACACCTCCCTTGAGCATATGATATTGATCGACTTGTGATGTTAAATCTGATTTTAAAAGAAATGAGCTGGACTCTTGGTGTCTATACTCGGAATCGTCTCCCCGCAGCCACCAGAACTGGTACTCTCGCCCTAGCCGATTCGGTCTGGGGCCTTCAACATTTCTATCCCACTGGATCATCTCCTTCGTATCACCATCACCATCCCGATCAGAATAGTCACGCATGCCATTCTCATACATGGATTTCATCATCTGTGCACTGACTTCCAAAAATGTACGCGAACTAAAAGTATAGGTAAATACACCATATAACATTTGGCTCTCTTTATTCCGGGAGGTCAAGTGATTCAATGGAGAATCAAGGTAAATGTCACGATGGTAAGCAACGCCGACAGAATCTGAATCATTAAGAGTAATAAAATATGGACTTAAAAGACTATCAACAAGACCAGAGCTATATAGGGTAGAATCAAAAGCATCATCCACGTAGAAATAGCGGGTTAGAGTATCATTTGAAGCGTTCAAATCTTCGATAAAATCGTATTGATCAGTTCTGAAATTTTCACCAGGACCATATTTACCTGCCTGAAAATAGAAACTGTCCCATTCGTTTTGACTGTAGTTCCCACCAATGGAAATTTTAGCATTATTGGATATCCGATAGGATACTTTCCCCTGATAACTCTGATTGAAGGCTTCCTGATTTAAGAAGCGTCCCTGATTTCTGTTGAAGACATCACCTGATATACTAAAGGTCAGACCTGATGCAATGGGACCACTCAGAGAAAAGCGATAATTGCTTTCCAGTTTCTGCTGATATTTGGCATCCAGCCACCATTCATCTTTTGGCATCAGCTTTTCGGTTATACCTCCAAAATCAGTGGTAGTCATGAACAAGGAGCCTTTGAATCTTGGGCTACCTTCCTTCATTGCGAGATTCAAAATACCAGATTGAACATTTCCATATTCAGCTGAAAAGCCTCCCAGTGATACTTCCATCTCCTGAACGGCCTCTTTTGGAATATCTAAAGTAAATCCACCAAAGTCACCAGTATATGCAGAAGATGCATCGCGGACAGGAATACCATCAATCACCACCAGAACTTCCCCACTACGGCCACCACGAAAATTACTTCCCACAGTACCGGCCTGATTCTTGGCGATTCCAATAACACTTTCCACGGGCTGGATCTCCATTTCATCCGCGGAAACGATATGCTTGGATGAGAATTCATCCTGATTGAGTAGCGTACGTTTCGCAACCACGATAACTTCTTCACCTGACATCAGGACTTCTGTTGTCATGGTAATATCCACATATCTAGTCAGATCAATGGAAACCATGATATCAGTGACCTTTACATTTGCATAGCCAATGTAGGATGTTGATAGCGCATAAGTACCTGGTGGGACATTGAGAATTGCATAATAGCCATCAATATTGGTCGAAGCTCCCATGTTAGTATTCTCAATTAATACATTGACACCGATAAGGGGTGCTCCATTCTCATCGGTCACGACGCCAGTTATCTTTCCACTGGTTCCTGCGAAAATAGATGACAACGTGATCACGAGAAGGATGATAGTGATGAAAATACGTTGCATAGTATACCTCATTGTCTTCAAGTAGTTCGAATTTGGAAAATTGTGAGATCTCATATTGATAGCTCTCTCCCCATTTTGCCTTCAAATATGATTCAACGGACTAAATACTGATCCTGATCAAAGTCTGTGAATGTAATTACAGGATATTACTTATTGTCAAAAACTGCAGGCAAATGCAGTTTATTAATTTCGATGATTTAGCTCAATGTTGCTGCAAATATAGTTAGTAAACAACTCGATAGTAACCTTTTTATAAATATCCATCCATTTATACATCCTTCATGCTGTTTATTATATATTTAGGACTCTAATTAGTAATTTTACTTTTACTAACTTTGTAGCATTGAATGGTGGAATTCATGAATATTTCGAGCATAATATAGGCAATTATTGCATTAGCAAAATATATGTGGAGAGATGACCTCTTTTTATTAATAATCTGGATTGATGCATGTACATTATTATGTATTATCAGTGATGAAAATGTCGAAGCAAATAAATAGTACATTTTGTCGCTCAGAAAGGAAATGATTGTGCCCCAACTGATTAACGTCCCCAACGAATGGATTGCGTTTCTTGTATTTTTTATAATCATCACATTTTTTATTGGACTTGCAGAAATCGCCAGAAAAGTTCTAAAACTGTCTCCCGAATTTTCCCGCAAATTTGTACATGTTATGGTTGGTATACTTGTCTCTCTGGCACCTTTCTTTCTTCAATCCAGTACACCGGTCATTTTACTGGGCGTGATATTTACTATCCTTAACTATGTCGCGCTTAAAAAGGATAGCTTAAAGGGCATGCACACCACGGAACGTGTGTCATTCGGGACCGTATATTTCCCAATAGCCTTTACACTGCTGGTCATCATGTTCTGGGATCGCAATATTGTTCTGTTTATAGTAGCTATGCTTATTCTGGCCTTCTCGGATACAGCGGCAACCGTGATTGGTGAACGGATCAATTCGAAGCACAAATTTATTTTATGGTATGATAAAAAGAGCTGGCCAGGCAGCATTGCATTCTTTCTCATGACCCTACTTGTTGTTATGGGTGCCTACCCCATTTACTCCAACATCATCAACAATCCACCACTCCCCCTGCATCATTTAGTAACCATGGCTTTTTTCACGGCTTTTGTCGCCACTGTTGGTGAGGCTGTTTCCAAACGTGGGAGCGATAATCTGACACTCACGCTGACTGCAGCACTTGGGATGGATTTATATCTATCATCCATGCACACAGGTTCGCTTGCATATATGGGCGGCTGGTTTGCTGCATCCTTGATTTTTGGATATGGAGCCTTCAAGCTCAAATCACTCAGTGTTAGTGGTGGTTTTGGTGCCTTCCTCCTGGGTGTATTCATGTTCGGTATGGGGAGTTGGCATACCATGCTACCGCTGATCGGTTTTTTTGTCCTCTCAAGTCTTTTGTCAAAAATTGCAGATAGAAAATCCCAAAAGGATATCATCTCATCCAAAGGATCCCAGCGAGATATTGTACAAGTCTACGCAAATGGCGGCATACCGCTAATTTTTACCATCGCATGGTATCTTAGCAATTACTCAATTGATTGGCTTTACTGGGCCTTTCTGGCCTCTCTGGCCAGTGCTACCGCGGATACCTGGGAAACAGAGATCGGCAGCTTCGCCAAATCCCTGCCTCTAAATATTCTTACCTGGAAAAGAGTACCCAAGGGTTTCTCAGGTGGGATTTCATTGTTAGGAACTTCGGGTGGCGTGATAGGCGCTGCGCTTATTGTCTCCATAGCAGCAACGATGGGATTTATTCAAGGGGATATAATTCTCATCGTTACGATAATTATTGCCGGATTTCTCGGTAGTATTATTGATAGTATTCTTGGTGCCAGCATACAGGCCAAATTTGAATGTGCGGTTTGTGGGAAGAATACTGAGAAAGTCAGCCATTGCCATCAAGAAACCAAACATGTATCAGGTGTCCTATGGCTGGATAATGATTGGGTAAATGTGGCTGGTTCCCTATCTGGTGGGTTGATATTTATAGCTGTATATTTTCTTTTTATCTAGATAAAAAAAAGCACCCGAACTCATTCGGGTGCTTTTAAGATTCGCTAAATTGACACACGTTCCTATTTAAGCAATAACATCCGTTTGGCCTGTGTACCTAATTCAGTTTCCAGAACAACCATATACACTCCTGCAGCATAAGCACTCCCATTAAAATGAAGCGTATGCTTTCCAGACGGAAGATTATCGTTCATCAGAATTTCCAATTCTCGACCTCGAATATCAAAAACGGAAACCTGGGCTTGCATGCTTGAAGGCAGGTCAAAGCTAATTACCGTTTCAGGGTTGAAGGGATTGGGATAGTTTTGGTGCAGACTGACTGCCTGAGGAAGCGCTATGCGTTCATTATCAATGGAGACGCCTGGCATCTTCTTCACAACTCTAAAATTGTCCAGATAGATACGACCAGCAGCAGTACCTGATTCTGAATTAAAGGTCATTTGAAAGCTATCCACACGATAGGCCTGCCCATCCAGAACGCTATTGCCAATCCAGTTGCCGACCATGGAAGGATCACTTAAATCCCATTCAAGCAATCTCCAGCCCACCCAATCGATGTCAAACCAGGCAGAGACTTCATGACCAGGCCAATCAGTTCCATCGCCTTCATCAACAGCAAATCTGAATTGATTATTGCTAGCATCACCGTAGACGTAACACTGCATAGTATAGCTATTGTCAAATATCACATTACGAGGTGCGCCACTGGGCATATATTCCCGCAATAAGTGGGTGCCGGCGGCCGTATCCCACCCATAGTTTATAAAACCTGACCTTTTTTGTGACTGCACTGTACTTGTACCCGGTAGATAAATCGAGGTGGAATACCCCCAGTATGTGGTTGATCCTAACGTTCCCACAGTTGATCCGCTGCCTTCAGGATCCCACCATTCATTTGTATAAGTGAAATCATCTATGCTATTTATGGCGGAATAATGTTCATTTGCCGTTGAAAAGGGAATTAGAATCGCTTCGTCAACATTATTTCCGAGAACATCGGTTAGTGTTGAATCCAGGGTAAGTAAAAAATCACTCGCTGCACCCAGTCTGTCATACGGTTTGATATCTAATACTGATTTTCCCCGAACTTCAGACAGCACATATTCTATTTCGATTGGACTTCCACTCTCCTCTAAATAAATAGATTCAAGATTGACTGTCGAGGGATCCAACATTTCATCAAATAACAAAGAAATAGAACCATCTACATCAAATGTCTCTGTCCCCAAATCGATGTCTGGCATACTGTACACCACCGTGGGACCTGCCTCATCCAGATCTTTGGTGTAAAATGTGATGATGATGTCCCCCCCGGCCAACCCATCAGCATCCCCATCCAAAGCTGAACCATTGATATCCATAGCATCATCAGTGAGTGTCATGGTATAACTGCTAAAATATGCGAAGTTTGTGTCGGGATAAATTATTATGCGATGATCACCCTCTGTCCATGTGTAGTGATCAACTCCAATTTCTGGACTGAAGCTGAGGGATGATTCAACTGAGGCAACATTCATTGTTTTTGAGAACTGGATCGTGAGAAGAGTACTTACCTCCACAGTATCATCCTGGGCAGGGTAAACACTGGTCAACACGGGTGGCAGAGATGGGAGCAGGCTTGTTTCAACTGATGTTGACAACTCAGACTCATTCCAATAGCGATCCAGCATGGTCGTACTATAAAAGTAACTGGAGTTTTCATCCTGAGTCCCATCGAATTGCTCTCTGACTGTAAATGCTTCAGACCCGAAATAGACACCGACAATATCACTTGAAGTAACCACGATGTCATCAGATTGTGATCTATACAATGCCCACCAATAATCGCCAGATGCAGTATTGTCTGGCGTAACAGTAAGATCAAATGTCAGGGAATCTACTATATCCAAAGATAGCGAAGGTGTTGGAGGTGTTTCGTCAACAAACAGTCCATTCCCACGAATCTTGGTTTTATTACTGAAAAAGCTATTTCCAGCTGTTGGCCAATATTGATAATCCTGCCAACGCTGATAGGAGAAAAATTGAAATCCGTCAACCCATCCTACCGAACGTGAAGTGCTGACGATACTGGGGTGTCTATTCCAGACATTATTCCTGTCAAGTACATAAGAACCTGGACCTACTGAGAAAAGTCTACCTGCATCGACACCTGGTTGGATAAAGTCACCCCAACAGTAGGGACTGTCATTAACCAGCATTCCCAGAAAACCAGAAGATGTTGTCCAGTGGTAATGCATGGGAGTTAATTGATCAATAAAGCCTTCATTAAACCATAATGCTGCATCCTGATAAACAGAATTGTATCCATTCCAGCCGCTCCAATTGTATTTGCCCAGGGCAGCAACAGATAACCTCACCCAAGGTTTCTGGGTCTGTATTGAATCGTGTAGAGTATGAACAAAGGTAGTGACCGATGATCTCCAAAACTCCGGCCAGCTTGAATAACCTGTTGGAATTCCTTGATTATAGGGATGCTCCACATCGAATAAGTAATTTTCTGCATCAGTCATTCTACTCAAAGAATTGAATAACTCAGGATTCTGTCCATCCAACAAACTGACTTCATCTTCTGGAGTGAGTTGAAGATCATCCCAGATGCTGGTGGTATTGTATTCGTTCCAGCGGATATAATCCAGATGGAGGCCATCTATATCGTAATTGTTTACAATTTCCATGGCTACATCAATGGTATAATCACGTACCTCAGCTAGGCCTGGACTGAGAGCTCGTTTAAGTGGCATCGGATTGCCATCACCGTCCCGACAGACCCATTCAGGATGTTCGGCTGCAGGTGTGCCTTGTTCTATTGAAGAAGCATGGAAAGCATTGAACCAGGCATGTAATTCTAGCCCTCTTATGTGTGCTTGCTCAATGGCGTATTCCAAAGGATCGTATCCAGGGAATGAGCCACCTGCATAGGAACCCCAGGGCTCAAAAGATGAATTATAGTATGCAGTTCCAGCTTGTCGTGCCTGGAACAACACACTCGTCATGTTCGCAGCTAAGTGATTGTCCATGATAGTTCGTATGCGGGCCTGGTTTTCAGCAACACTATCCCCTGCCCTTATGTGTTCCCAGGTGATAACCCAGGTTGCACGAAATTCTTCGTTATCCGTCTGCGCCCAGACAATTGATACCAATAGTAAAAGCGTAATCCCAAATGTTTTTAGCCGCATAACTCTCTCCCTTTGTTAAATCTCGATGAAGATAAGCATGAATACACTTTAAGTAAGTAAATTTAGCATACTAACTACGTGTGAATTGAACACAATTTGGATTATATTGTATAAAAAAAAGGGCGAGTAAACACTCGCCCTTTTTTGAAATAATAAGTTGCTCTTATTTTACAAGCAACATATTCTTTGCACTCACTTCTCCATTAAAGGATAGTTGATAGATATAAAGACCTGAGCTCAGATCTGATCCATTAAACTGTGCAGTGTGATTTCCAGCATGAAGCTGTTTATTCAGTAGAGTTGCAACTTCACGACCACTCACATCAAATACTTTCAACTCGACCATACCATCCTGATGTAGCTCGAAAGGTATGCTGGTTGAAGGATTGAATGGATTGGGGAAGTTCTGTGCTAAACTGAAGGCGCTTGGAAGTGTGATCACTCGATCAACACCATCTGGAACCTGGTTATATTTTGCGATACTATTGTATCCCCAGTCTGCCAGATACATCACTGTACCATCAGAAGTCCAGGCGGCTCCACGACCGTTGTAGGTACCTCCCTGTAAATAATCACCCTCTTGTACACCAAGGGAGTAGAGTTCAGTACCATCTGTATCGAATACAAACCAGCGGGATCCATGGACGTCGTCACTGTTATGACCAATCTGACCATTTGCAGCATAGATTCTATTGTCAGGCCCCATGCTTACATCTTCAGGCCACATATAATCGACATGTTGGGTGATAGCAGTATCAGTAACTGCTACGATCGTCGTATCCGTACCAATAATGGTTGTATCATTGGAAACAGTAATAGATGTGTCCATGACACCAGCTGGCTCCCAGTTACCAAACACTGGAGTAGTTAAGTCTGGTGTATGAGGCAAGATACCAGGTGCGTCACTATGATATTTGAATATTCCAGCGCCATTCCAGGTGCTACCAAAATAAAGATCAGTTCCATCGGGTGAAACCGCGATAGCTCTATTGATTTTTGGAAATGCCTCAACAACATCAGTCTGAAATACCAGATCTGAGTTCAACATTTTAACTGGATAGCCAGAACTTACACGACCGATATAAATGTTACCGGCAGCATCAACGGCTGGTTTGGTCAATGAGGATCCGTCTGGGTGCTCATATTTTGCCATACCAGTTCCATCAGTGGCATTGATCTTATACAGGGAACCGTTGCCAAGTGCAACCAGGATGTTGCCATCACCGG
This sequence comes from Fidelibacterota bacterium, assembly GCA_018650445.1. Taxonomy (GTDB): domain Bacteria; phylum Fidelibacterota; class UBA8477; order UBA8477; family JABMPR01; genus JABMPR01. The sequence goes on along the minus strand of JABIFX010000205.1, from coordinate 37,205 downwards.
CTTTCATCATACCCCGACACGAACTTTGCAGTGTATCTGTCACTCCACCCACGGTCACAAAATCAATGGGCGAAAATGAGAGAGGCACACCAGCTGCTGTCATTGCATGGATGCCAATGGCTTCTACGGTGTCTGTTGCTGTCGGATAGTAGGTACCGGTTGTGATTCCATACATGGTATACCAAATATTTCCAGCATTATCAACAACTACGCTATGAATTCCGTAGCCATCAGATACTTCCAGGTCTGGATACGATACCACAACCTCATCGAATTCCCAACCACCGAACAGAACACTGCTCAAAACCAGAACAGTGGTAAATACGGATAGCATTTTTTTCATGTCTTTCTCCTTCTATTGTGTCTTTATTGTGCCTAAAGATACTTTATGTGTATACACATTCCTTGCTTTTTAGCACGTCTTAGTTAAATAATATTTTCGCCTAGTCTCGTCCATAATACACGGCGCCAGCCTGTCCCATATCGAGTTCTAGAACCCGCTGAGTGACATCACCACGTGCCTGTCTAACAAGATATAAATAGTCTCCACTTCCCCACGAAAGCGCTCCAATTGGTGATGAAAGGATAGGTTCGTGGAATGGGGAGAGTTGACCATTTTTGTATCTAATTAATGGTGGATCATTCAAATTTCCCAGAAAAATTGATCCGGAAGCAGAAATAGCCATCGATGTTATCGTCAGGTCACCATTCGCGTCGATATCTCCCAGATCAGCTAGCAACTCCATTCCACTGAGGGATTCACCAACAATCTCACTGGACCACAGCCCTTTTTGCACAATGGCTCCAAGGGTATCTAAGCGCTCTCCTGATACATATAAATCACCATCAAACACCCGCATGCTTCTCACATTGATGCCATGATAAGTAGAATCCTCTGTGAATGTTTTTGTATCAATGTCAAAAGAGTAAATCACTCCGGATACACCAGCTAATAATATTGAGCCCGTCACATTGAAATCAAAATCAAGGAGCGCTTCGGGCATAGCTTTAAACCAGAGACCTTCAGTAACATCAGGAGGCGTGATTCTGGAAATAGCGGTAGCAATAATGAAGTAATGATTACCCGCAGGTCCCATTTTCATTTTGCCAATTCCGGTGAGAATAGTTGAATTGTACTCAGATTTCACGCTATCAGGTTTAATGATATATATATTCTTGTCACCATTGACATAAGTATTGCCAGAGTTGTCGCAAGAAACAGTAGAGATATACGAGTCACTATCGATAAAGCCACCTACTTCCTTCACCGCTGAAACAACTGGAAGAGGTGATGAATAATCACCGAAGTAATAAGCATCCCGTACGGTAATTCGAACCTGAACACTATCCCCTGTTACATTTGGGACCTGAACTCTTAACGAGGTGGTGCTAGCTGATAGGATGGTTCCAAGCACGCCGTCAAAAAAGACACTATTGTATTCTCTAGTGGCTGAAAAATTCTCACCGGTGATGCGGACTACTCCAATACCGGCAAAAACTATATTACCGCTGCTAAAATTGCTATCAGGCACGACCGTCGCAATAATCGGATCGGGATTGCCTATAGCATCTGGATCGTATATACTTTTTGGATCCTCCTCACAGGCGATAAGTATGAAGAAGGTCGCACTCAATAACATAAGTGGTTGGATAATACTCTTAAATAGTTTCATATGGCTATGTCCTGTATTTTGCATAATACGTTACCTCCGATGACTAACGTACAATTATAAATTTCTTGAACGCAGATTGACCCGTTGGCGTCTCAAAATGTGCTATGTAGATTCCACTCACTACAACCTGTAGTTGATCCGTATTCAACCACCAATATGCAGTACCACTACCATTGTTATGATCGAGGGTTTTGATAAGATCTCCCCTTTCAGTATAGATCCGAATTGTGCAATGACCGGGGATATCAAAAAATGCGAGTTTGTCCGGACTACCAACAAAGGCTTCTTGATGGATGTTAAACGGATTAGGAACTACCCTAATATCATCCAGCGAACCAGGTCTCCTTTGCAGTGTCGCACCTTCTGTAGTTCTCGTATAAAAACGGCTGCTATGAAGTGAACCTGATGGATTGAGATTGGTGTTATTCTCACTCCCATCATCATAGGCAACCAGGTAGTAGTAATACTCCTGACCCCTCACAGGGGAAATATCATCGTAATAGTAGCTTAACGGTTCGTCTGTTCCAAAGCCGCAGGCATATATTTCTTCATAGGTTGTGTCAGGTTTTCCTATGGCACGATAAAGTCGATATCCTCCAAAATCAGGGTCTGATTCCGAAGCACTGGGTAACCAACTGGTAAAAATCCTGTCCCCGCCTGATTCAACAGAAAAGCTGCTGGGTGGCAGCGGAGGTTGAGGAATCTGAAAATTTGCATCCCAGTTTCGTTTTGCTCTACCAAAGGTCAGCATCAAGGAATCTTTCCCTGTCTCAACCCAAGAATTTTTATAATGATTCAGATCACCCGTTTCTGAGCCGTCAGGCAGAAGAAAGGGTCCAATGTCGCCAGGGGTGTCATAAGCTTTTTTCCATCGCTCACCAATCATTTCACACATCTGACGATTCAATCCACTGATTCCTTCAGCTTCCACAATGGTGACACTTTCACCTGGTCCAAGATCAAAGGGACCATAGGCCAGCATGACGTTGGTGCCTCCCCCATCATTGTGAACCTTATATGCATCATCGAAGAAATCTTCGAAGGCTTCATCCATTCTGGTCTGGCCACCCATAGTGCTGCCAAATGGAATTCCACTCAGCATCTCATAAAGACTTTTCATTTCGGGAGCATCTTCAAGGCGTTGATCACCAACACTGGGATAGGTGTCCCCTGCATGCCATCCTAAAAAGGCGGGTTGATATATCCAATCTTGACTATCGGTAGCAGATCTATCCACATGAATAGCAACGGAGCCGACATGATGAGGTGATGTCAGGCGTCCAGATGCAGTCATATCTGGTCCCCCCAGATTATCGAAAGTGTTATTTTCTCCCTGACCAGCCCAGGAAAACCCTGCTCTTAGCCAATCTACAATTGGATTTGCTGGAGTGATTTCCTCAGTATAATGTTGAGGATAATTCTCACCACGCCGGGTGACCCAGGAATGCTTTCCCCAACTTTGACCGTCGCCAATAGTCCAGCTTGCTTCACGTCCGCCAGAATATCGCGTACCCCAGCCAAATCGAACACCCCGCAGAGTATCGTTCAACTCAATCACATCATCAGCATTGGTGTTACCTGTATTTGTAAAAGTAAATTCCTTGATGAAGTAGTTATCGTGATACTGCTGACTGAAGGCGTAGACTTTGCGAGTCATGGTCAATCCCATTGAAGAATTGACAATGTTTGTAATCACCCGATCAGCAATTAGATCAGGATCAATATTATCAATTTCACCCGCATAAATGACTCGTAAATCGTTACCATCAACAAAAACATTTGGAGGAGTAAATTTGGCAGTCTGAGTCAGCTCCATAGGGAACAATCCAGTCTCATTTGCTCCGAGAGTATAGTAGATGCCGTAATAGGGCCAGTAAACACCTCTGGGATCGCTAAAATCCTTAACGGCAGCCCAGGCTCGCTTAATCACAGCGTTGTCTTGATACGGGTAATCAGCAGGCCAAATGAGACCTTCATAGTAGGAATTATTCCATGCTCGCTCAGCACCATATGCCGAGAAATGGCTCTGCAATGATCCAACCCTCACATACCTCTTGGCCGCAGCATCAACCTGCGCGTAATTATTTGCAGAAATCAGCAGCAGTGTAGATAACAATATCAGGCTCTTGATATAAATTCGATTCATTAGAAATTAAACCTCAACCCGAAAGTGAATTTACGGGGGTTTAAGAAGGTAAGTGATCGATAGTCCGGCATATCGATGTATGATTTGGTGTCCCGCCGGCGCTCATTATCCGCAGCAATTTGTGAATCATTATCAGGATTTGGCACGAGAGGATCGTAAGCTACATCATCTTCGCGATATGCTCCCACGTAATCATCCCCATGATCTATACCCTCTTCGAAAGAAAAGTTGAGCGAGCTGAGATAATCAGCATAGTCAAACTGATTCGAAAAGCCACTATAGCTGAGATATTTATTATCAGGAAGATTAGCAATATCGCAAAACGCCGTTAAAGTCAAACCACCAACGGAAATAGCTTTCTGAATTCGTAAATCCACATTCCATTGAGGAGTCCATTGAACATATACATCACCGGCAAGAGAGGAATGGTGGATGAATTGGCTTCCAGTCTTATAATTGGCCAGGAAACTGATTTCAAAACCCTCTGCCGGATACATTCCAGCCAATGACGGTCCAAATTTATCAGGGGTTCTCATAGAAAGATTTGCTCGGATATAGGGTCGCGCTCTTGGCTTGCTGTCAACGACATTGTGGTTTTCATAATCTCGCTGTTCCTGAGGATTCTGAAACTGACGCAGTAGTCCAAAATACCCGCTAGTTTTTACCATATAGGTATAATTTATAAATCCCGAGAAAATGCGACCTTTTGGTTTACTAAGGGTGATTTCAATACCACGTATATCCTGATAATTATTGCTTTCTGCCTTACGATAATTGACTGAACCAGTCGCATTCTTATAAATCACCCAACCTGGTTGTTGCGTGATGTCTTTATAGTAGGTGGCTAAATCAAGTATGTATGTGTTACGAAATCCATGTGAGTAACCTAACTCATAAGCAATGGTTCGCTCTTGTTCCAGTTCAGGATTTCCAAGATTAGTGACCAACCCATTGGATTCTCGCTGCAGTCTGAACCGGTAGGTTGAGCCAGCCTCTGAGTAAAAATGTCCATAATTGAAATACAATTTGGAATGATCTGTTATAGGATGTGAAATTCCCAGTCTTGGACTTAACGTAAAGGTGGATTTTGCGTTTTGTTTCTCAGCAATTTCCTCAAGATTATTTCCCAGTCCCTGTTTAAAAAGATCATCATAGGCATCCAGTTTGTACACATCGGTATTTGCAGATGAATATTCTGCACGAAGACCCAGGTTGGCGATGAACCCTTCAAACTCAAGCTTGTTCTGGACATAGCCACTTATCCTGATTGGAATTACATCATAATTCATGGTCCTGGACCAGGTATCCTTATCACTCTCCGTGTAGGATCTTATCTGCAGATCATAAAAATTGGCCTGTACACCCATTTTGATCTGATTGTATGAATTAAGCTGGTCGGTATAGTCTGCCTTCAGCAGTGTCGAGCTGGTGTGGCTGGTATCTCTTCCCAGACTCATCCAATCAGCAGAATTATATCCATACGGTGCCTCATCATGGAAATAATCTGGAAATATTTCGAGTTTCGTCGTGTCACGATCATCCATCTGATAAGTCTGGTATTGGGTTTGTCCATGCTGAAATACAATTTCAAAATAAGAGTCAGAACTCAGCATATGGTTATAGCTCACATCAAACCGTCCTCGAAATACTGAGTAGGGGCTATAATAAGCAGGTGTAAATAACCCGGTGGCTGTGACCAGATTTGCCACCCTATAGGTCCCACGTAATAGATTGCCCTCAGGCACAGTAGTCCAATTATATTGGTTCACTGAGTGCTCTTCTGAATAGAGCATCGTGGCAATCAGCTTCTGATTGCTGCTCAAATCATAATTCAATTTTAAACGACTGGAGTTTGAGCTGTATCCGTCTCTGGATAAAGGAACAATAAATTGTTCTTCTTCGCTTCTTATGGATAGAAAAAATCTAAGTTTTGCAACGCCGGGAATGGGACCACCGAAACCCAGATCCAGGGTTTGGTCCGGTTTGGTAATTTTACCAGTTCTACGATGCTCATAAATCCATTCCTGTTGAGCTGCAGACGCTGTCATGCCCGTTTCTGGATTGTTATATGAATTCCATCCTTCAAAGCCAGGATATTGATCCTGAGTATATGCATCCCAGCCACCACTTCCAGTTCCCGTCCAGGCAACATCATCATCCAGATAGGGGCGCATAAAATATGAATCTTCATCAAAGGGTGATATGCCATAATTTTTGGGTGCAGCGGGGCTATTCTGATAGTAGAATGATCCTGAATAATGATCTGCGGGACCCTCTGCTGTCACAATATTAACAATACCAGAGCGAATGTTGCCATACTCGGCATTGAATCCACCTGATTGGACCTGAATCTCTTCTACTGAGCTCAAACTCAAGGTGGTCACTGGAGCATTTGAGCGGCTGTCATTGGAGAGAAATCCATCCACCATAACCGCGGTCTGGGAAACTGAGCCTCCCCTTACCTGCATATTCTCAACACCCGCTTGGACACCAAGAACTGCATTAACTGAGGAGATGGGCCATTGCTCGATCGATTCTGAATCTATGTTTAACTGACTCCCTGATAAATCCTTGGCCACGATGGGTCTCTCACTGACAACAGTGACCGTTTCCATACCCAGAATTTCAGAGGACATAGATAAATCAATCTTTGAGGTCAGTCCCATCACAACATCCACATTCTGCATAACAAAAGGAGTGTAACCAATCATGGATGCACGTAATTCATGTTTTCCTGGGCGGACATTTAAAATGGCATAATAGCCATCAATATCCGTGGCTGCGCCAGTACCTAGATTAGAGATGAAAATATTTACACCAATCAGAGGCTCACCAGTTTCTGAATCAGTGACATGACCACTGATTTTACCAGTGGTTGCTGAAATTAATGTGTTCACACATATGAGGAGTAATAACACTCCGCGTGTGATGTGTTTAGTCATAATTCCCCATTACTCACATTATATCGAGAATCGGACGGTCATCCGTTGTACATCACCTAAACGGCCAAAGGGTTCATAGGCATAATCAAAGGCAAGACCGAATTGTTGAATTCCGATACCAAAAGAAATATCATTCTCGTCATTGGCAGACATGTAGCCCGCTCGTAGCGCAAGCATATTGATAGGTTTGTATTCCAACCCAATTCTGAGTTGCTCAGCATGTGAGCGATAATGAAGTACATCCAGGCTTACCAGCATGGTTTGCTGACCCATAGCGTTCCTGACCAATTCAAAGGCATCCATTGATATGCCAAGTGTGAATGTCAGGGGCAATTGAAAACCTTCCTTTTCGAAAACCACTTCATTTGAGAAATTTTTCACTGACATGCCAAAAGCCAGGGTTTTCCAGCCTGTCTTATAGATGGTACCAAAATCAAATGCATTGGCGAAAGCCAGATGAGACTTAACAGTATCAGGACTACCAGCATCATCGGGGTAGATACTTTTACCATAATTAAGACCGATGTACTTGAGATGAGCACCAACCGAAAACTTATCATTGAGAGCCTTGGCATAACCAAATCCAGCAGCATATGCTGATGGTGTGAGTATCTCTGTATCGATATATCCCAGATCATTGTCCCAACGCTGAGTTCCCTGGATTTCTCCGTAGTCAACCGAAACAAAGGAGAGTCCGAATACACCCCATTCACCGGCTCCTGGTTTAAAGGCAGCGGAAAAGGAGTTGTATGCGATATCTGCAAACCACTGATTCTGACTGGCCATCAAGTCTACATTTGGGTTCATTCTGGCCATTCCGGCAGGGTTGAAGAAAATGGAAGCAGAATTTGATTCAACCGTAGTCAGTGCGCCAGCCATTCCTCCGGCTTTCGCATCAGAATCAACACTTAGAAATTGAGCACCTGACTGAGCCAACTTCACCTGTGAATAGACCGACGTACTATTACTAGAGAGTAATAGCAGGGCGAATAGGGCGTAAATAAATTGTGTGTTCCTCGTACGCTTCATGTTATTCTCCCTCCACGATAGCTAGGTGGTGATTCCACTCGACAGCGGATTCATGCGGTCGGAATCGCAATAGATACATTTCTTCTTCTAGCTCAAATACCTCACGAACCTTGACTGAGCTACAGTAGGATATGGTTTCCATTGATATTGAATTGTCGATGGGAGTCACCAGCATTCCCTCTGAGTCCCATATAAAAATCGATATGTATTCATCCAGGTTCAATATTAATGTTTTGCTGAGCTGACCTGATCTATCCCAGAGGATAAAACCAGCGTCGATTGAATTTGACAAATTCAGATAGTTTAATGAATCGGAATAAACCAGATAAAGCGAATCGGCCATTAAACTCTCAAGTGCGATATCATAGCCAGGGCCATCGGCAAAATATTTTCCACTTGAAGCAGTCGAGAAAGTAGAAATTTTTTGTCCACGAACCCGATTGTGTTTAAGATCAGTATTTTGCTTGACAGTCCCCCCATCAAATTGGAGATGCCAGACATCAGAGGCTGTTACCAATCCCAATTCAAAATTTAGATAAGCTGAGGAGTTTACAATCCCTGTCACCAACACAGTGTCACCGACAGCCGTATCAAAACTTGGACCACCGCTTGCATTGTAGAGAAATTCTACTTCTACACTGTCCACTGTGTTTGATAATTCTTCATACACTAAAGATCTGAATTGTAGTGCAGCCAGAGTATCGCTACCCAGCGTAAACACATAGATATCATTTATAATCAAATGGTCATCATCAAACCAGGTACTGCCAATACGCTCATTGGAGGTGAGTGCGGATTCGATATCATAACCTGACCAGGCTGGACTGACATGAGCCATATCATAGGTATCAACCGATACTTCTAAGGTATCATTCATCAATGCGCAGGCGGACATTTCCACATCACTCATTTCATAGGTCTTTTCTTCAAAATCCTCACATGATGTGAACAGCGCAGCCACCATGAATAGGAAGACAAAAGGACGCATATTTTTTCTATTTAGGTAAGTCATAAGTGCTCCCCTTATCGGATTACAATAAATTTTCGAAAAGTCGTTTGACCTTCAGGAGTTTCAAAATGGGCAATATAGATACCACTGGACACAACCTGTCTGTACTTGGTAATAGAATCCCAGGATTCATCACCACTATTGTCAGTGTGTTCAATGGTTTTTATTAAATCACCACGTTCAGTATAAATACGAATTGTGCAAACACCTGGAATATCATAAAAGTATAATCGATCTACTCCAGACTCACTGAATTGGAGTTCTTTCGACTTGATATTATATGGGTTTGGAACAACACGGATCTTGCTGAGATGATCCCCAGCAGGTCGTTTAAGAGATGCCCCTTTATTGGTCATCGTGTAAAATTTGCTACTGTAAAGTGGTGCTCCAGGGGATACTTGATTCGTATTCCCATCATCGTAAGAAACAACATAGTAGAAATATTTAAACCCGCGTTTCGCCTTTACATCGGCAAATGCATTAGAGAGATTATCCAAATCACAGGAAAATATTTCCTCATATGTCGTATCTGGCTTGTGAATCGCTCTATAAACTTTATAACCCATAAAACCAGCATGCATCTCAGCGTTTGAATCCCAGGAGAGACCAATCTGATCACCACCAGAGGTCACAGTAAATTCAGCTGGCGGTGGTGGTGGCTCTGGTACAGCATAATCAGAGTCATAAGTTTCAATCGCGCGGTGAAAGGTCTGTAAAAGCGAATCCTCACCTGTAAATACCCACTTATTCTTGTATTCGTCTTTGGTGGCTGGGGCGGATCCATCAGGATTCAAGAGATCACCAACGGCAACACTAGCGTCGAACCAGTTGCCGCCTACCTGATAGCACATATCTCGATTAATACCTGCAGCTCCTTCAGCCAGGACAATATGGATTTTCTCACCTGGAGCGATGTCATAAGGTCCGAAAGCATGTAGTTGTGAATAACCACCTGGATCGGTTCCCCAGGCGTCAGCGTAACTGTCTCCAATTGCTTCAGCGTGTGATTCAGAGGGATGACCCGCAGCCATATGGTTATATCTCTCCTGCATTTTGACGGGATTGAATTGATCATTGCTTTGAGTTATGGGTTCGTCAGAACCTGTGTATAAAGTGGTTGTAGGTTGGTATAAATCATCGGTTTGATCAGTGGTAGATTTATCAGCGTGAATAGTGACTACTCCCACAAATTGCTGAGCACTCAGGTGACCATCTCCCCCATCACCATAGTATGGAGAACCAATATTATCATGGCCATCGGCAGCCTGAGAATGCAATCCATGCCAGGAATAGAGCGCACGAATTTCATTGTCAGCTGGATTCTCTCCAATCACCTCATTGACAGTGTTGGCGCCCCAGGCTGTATTCTGAGGTGCCCAATATCCCCCTGCACCGTAAGGTCCGCTTTCCCTCGTAGGGGCATAACGATACTGTAATCCGAAATACACACCGGTTAGCGTTTCACTAAATGAGCTCCCGGCAATATCGTAAATACCTGTATTCTCAAAAACGTAATCAAAGACATGATAGTTATCATGGTTTTGATTTGAGAATCCCCGAATCGTACGTGTCATTGTTATACCTGTAGAGGTATTAATAATATTTACGATTTTGCGATCCTCAATCATGGTAGCGTCTACACTATCCACAATATCCAGGTACTGAAGTGTGCTGGCTGGATCGCCATCCACAAACACAGCGGGGTGATCATATTTACCGTACATCTTGAAGGTTTGAGTCATGATCTCAGTTTTACTATCCACAGGACCACGGGGACCCACATGCGCCACCTTAAAATCAAATTGGCTGCTTATCTGGGGATCGAAAAAATTGGTGGTACCGATCCACAAGCCCTTGGCAGCTTGAGCGTCTTGAAAGCTAAACTGTGCTGGCCAGCGGAGACCGTCTTGTTGATCCCGTATCTGTCCCGTGCGACCAACTTCAACCTCGCTACCCTCTTCAGAGTACCAGTTATGCAAATTACCTACAGCAATCCACTTGCTCTCGGCGGCAAATGTAATATTCACCAACAGACTGATCCCGACCAATACGCCAAGTGCCTGCCAATAAATCTTACTTCTCATTTTATTAGCCATCATAAATTTATTTTCCTTATTCATGCATCTGCATTCTTCTAGAAATCATAAGAAATGTTTAGACCCAAAAAGATATCTTGGGGTGAAAGAAATATGAATGAACCCTGGTTGGGCATATCGATATATGCCTTACTATCAACCACTTCATCCAGATAGCTCGATTCAACCTCTTCCCAGCCACTATTGTGATCGAATTGCAGGTAAGTCTCAGTGGCAGCATCATAATAAATACCACGCTCACTCCGCGAATCGGCAGATAGTTTTTCGATATCAGCAATCCACTCAATGGGTACAAATGCCACATCGTCTGGCCTCACATCACCTGGATTATCATTGTGTTCGATACCGGGGAATATGGCTTCACCAATGGCTTCCAGTTTGTCTTGAGGAAGTAATAGGGAGCCTAAATAGAAGTCATAGTCATGAATATCTTCGAAACCGTAACCGCTAAAGGTCTTCAGGTTCAAGGCATTGTTGATATCAGCAAAAAACTTGATACTCATATTGCCAGCCTTGAAAATTTTGGAGATCTTCAAATCAACTGATTTTGAATCCTGCCATCTAAAATTGTAACCGATACCTTCTATGCCTCTGGGATTGTATCCAAACCAGGATCCAGCTCTCCAACTGCTCAAAATATTAATGTGCCATTCGGCCAGGGGTTTTTGACTGAAGATTGTTGGTCCAAAGTTGCGAGGTGTGTGGAAATCCACCACAGATTTTACCCGTGGGGTAGGCCGCGGTTTACTTTGCACTGAATTATTTTTCAGATAATCGCGCTGCTCGCTGGGATTCTGATAGTATCTTTTTACACCAAAATAGCCTGATGTATTCACCCGATATTCAAAGTTGATATTTCCAGTGATCCAGTCACCCACCATTTTGGATATATCAGCTTCAAAACCCCTGATATCCTCATAACTGTTTGCGGTGAGATGACTATAGTTCACCTGACCACTGGCACTGATATAGCGTGTCCAATCCTGCTGATCAGTGATGTCCTTATAGTAGGCGGCAAGATGGAGAAGATAGGTATCAAACAGTGCATGGTCATAGCCCAACTCATAGGAAATGGTTCTGGCTTGATCTAGATTTGGATCACCAATCGTTGACAACTGAGTGAGGTCTTCAATTTCTCTGTCTCCGTTGAGAACCACCTTCCTCTGTACTCTAAACAGACTTTCAGTGGTTGGGACTTGTCTATAATGACCATAGTTGAAATACAATTTTGAATTGATGGTGATAGGATGTGAGATTGCCAAACGAGGACTCAGGTATAATCGTGCCTTCACATCCTCTTTCTCAAAGCTTTCCTCGGTAGCCTGGCTATAGCTCGAGGAGTAAAAACTTTCATCATAAGGATCTACCTTGTACCATGAGGTATTGGGGCTGATAAGCTCAGCGTTTAAACCGATGGAAGCGATAAATCCCTCAAATTCCATTTTATCCTGGAGGTAAGTGGTAAACCGATACGGAGTGTAATACATCCGCGACCAATAATTTCCTTCAGGCAAAAAGTAGTTCAATGAACCAAACTCCATTTCGAGATCATCATAGACAAAATCAAATCCAGCCTTGATTTGGTTGTTTGGGTTTATCTGATTTACATAGTCTCCACTTAGGGAAGTTGTTTTAACAATTGATTGATCTCGAGAAGTACTAACAGCACCACCCATATTCATGTTACCATCAATAGTACTTACAGGAGTACCATAAAAGCCCTCGGGAGCTTCATTCACAAAATATCCATCAAATATCTCATAGACCTCGTCCAGATTTCTCTCTGGTCCAGGGCCAGTGTCATATTGCTTCTTGATGTGTTTAACTATGAATTCATAGTAGGAGGAAGAGCTGAGCAAGTGCGTGAATTTTGCAGAATAAGTGGCATGTGAGACGGCAGTGGGCGCCCAGTATTGATTGGAGTACAATCTCCAGGGCATGGTGAAACCCCTACGGTTGACCTGTGTGGCCAAGTCCCATACGTTGGACATATAACTGGTTAGTCCGCCTCTGGAGGATGTTGTAGCAGTAAGGTTTCCAGCCATGTACGTAAAGTTAAGTTTTTTGGATTTGTCAACATCAGAAGTCAGACGCAGTAAGGTTGTCTTGGACAGGGTTCCGCTTTCTGAGACGGGATAGAGGTATTCATTGTTTTCCTGTCTATAGGAAAGAAAGAATCTCAAATTGCCCAGGCGGTCACCAATAAGTGGAACTGGTCCCCCAAAACCACCATCAATATTTACATCAGGGTTGACAATGTTTCCAGGTTTGCGATACTGCCATTCAAATAATCTTTTCGCTGCAGATGGTGTCAAATCGTCAGTAGGATCATCATTGGCCAGCGTGGCTTCTGAAACTGCATTCCATCCGTCAAATGCTGGGTATTGACGTTGGGTATATTTATCCCAGGCCGTATACTCTCCATCTTCATTGAAATCAGTATAAGTTTCACCCTCATCCCAATAGCCATTGTTATTTGCATCTGTATAGGTTTCACCGACTTCGGTTCCCGTCCATGCTACTGCATCATCGAGATAAGGTCTCATATAAAACGAGTCTTCATCATAAGGTGATATACCAAAATGCTTCGGTTCAGCAGCACTATGTTTGATCGTCAGGGTCCCACTATAGCCACCACTACCATCTTTGGTTACTACATTGACCACACCGGATCGAACATTTCCGTATTCAGCACTAAAACCACCGGTTTGGACTGAAATTTCTTGTACTGAACTGAGTGGGATACCTGTAATGGGTTTATTAGTCCTCTCATCCTTCAATTCAATTCCATCAATCATGAGACTTGTTTCGTCGGTTCCACCACCCCTGACAGAAAAACCACTCACTCCTGCCTGTAGTGTCAAAACTTCAGCAACGCTGGTTACTGGTAATTCTTCAATCCCCTCAGCGGTAACGCTACGCTGACTGGCAGCCACATCCATCTTTATCACTTTACGTTCAGCGACAATCACTACTGATTGACCTTCGAGTACTTCCTCTGCCATTTCAATATTAACGGTCTGAGTTCGATCTATTTCAACTCGGACATCCTCAATCGTGTATTGAGAATAACCAATCATAGTCGCCTTTAGAGTTTGATACCCCGGTTGAACATTTAGTATTACATAATAACCGGTGATATCAGTAACCGCCCCAAGGCTGGTTCCTTCAACAATAATATTGACACCGATCATTGCTTCACCACTGGTCTTCTCAACCACCACTCCTGAAATTTTGCCGGTGGTTGCTGCCATGATAGTGGATGCTAGGGCTAACATGATAAGGAATAGACTGGCTTTTCTCATATATCGTTCCTCAAGCTATGAAATTCTATGATGGGACGTCTGTGAACCCACCAAATTCCGGATAAAATATTTCTTATTAACTGTCATAATTTTTATTCAATTGGTCCAAAAATATCAAGAGCTGCAATATAGACAAGATTGTAAAACCATGACGAACACATGAAAGTGTATCTCCAACATTTTTTAATTGCTGAAATATAGGGATTCAATGAGTTAATACTAATTATTTATTAACTAAATATTGAGGATCTCCTAATTCATAAATCCTTTTAATTTCTTATCGAACGAGGGAAACTCACTCAACGATTCGTGGGATAGATTATGCACAGTTTTAGCGTATTATTCCCTCGTATGAAAAGGCTAAATCAATGTGCCTCTAACCAATTGTCACCGATCCCAATATCTACTGTCAATGGAATATCCAAATCGACTGCGTGTTCCATGGTCTCCCTCACAAGTAAAGTGAGTGTTTCAATTTCATCATCAGGTACTTCAAATACCAATTCATCATGGACCTGCAGAATCATCTTACTCTTAAGACCTTCAGCTTTTATACGCTTATGGACTTGAATCATGGCCAATTTAATAATGTCTGCCGCAGTTCCCTGAATAGGCATATTGGTGGCAATGCGTTCTGCTCCTTCCCTGCTCATTCTATTGGAAGCATCAATATCCGGAACCGGTCTCTTTCTACCAAAGAGGGTCTGGACAAACTTATTTTCCCTGGCAAATTCGATGGTCTCATCCAGATAATTGCGAATGCCGGGATAGGTGTTGAAGTAATCACTGATCAATTCAGCCGCCTCCCCCCTGGAAATTTCCAGTTCATTGGACATCCTGAATGGACCAGCCCCATACATGATACCAAAGTTAACTACCTTAGCGCGGCGACGTTGGTCGTCTGAGACACCAAAGAGGTTGGTCCCAAAAACGTGAGCGGCTGTAGCCGTATGTATATCTTCGCCATTTTTAAAGGCTTCAATCAGACGTTTGTCCTTTGAGTATTGAGCCATAAGTCTGAGCTCTATCTGGGAATAATCAGCTGCCAGAATCTTCCACCCGCTGGCTTGAGGTCGAAAAGCCTTGCGGATGTCCCGGCCCAATTCAGTTCTTACTGGTATGTTCTGAAAGTTAGGATTGGTGGAACTCAAGCGTCCTGTAGCTGCAATGGTCTGGTTAAAGCTGGAATGAATGCGACCCGTTTTTTCGTGAATCAACAATGGCAGAGTGTCTGTGTATGTGGATTTGAGCTTAGCTACTTGTCTGTAGTCCAGCATATAGCGTGGGATAGCGTGCTCTTTGGCCAGTATCTGCAAAACATTCACATCTGTTGAATAGCCTGTCTTGGTCTTGCGAATGGGTTTAATACCCTTTTTCTCAAAAAGTATCTCAGCCACCTGACGCGGAGAAGCCACATTAAATTCTTCACCAGCTTCTTCGAAAATTGCTTTTTCAAGCCTGACCAATTCTTTACCAAGGCTCGCTGACATATCATTCAGAATACCGGCATCCACAAAGGTACCCTCACGCTCCATGTCCATAAGCACAGGAATCAAGGGCAGATCGATATCATCCAGAACCGCGTTGAGCTGGTCCTTCTCAATTTTTTCTGAGAGTATATCATAGAGTTGAAATGAAATGTCTGCATCCTCGGCGGCATACTCGCTAATGACATCCAGGGTTACCAGATCCATCGTGATTTGATCTTTGCCCTTGCCGATCAGTTCTTCGATGTGAATAGGGTCAATACCGAGATATTGGACACTGAGGTCGTTCATCCCATAGCCCCGCCCCCCTGGATTTACCAGATACCCGGCGATTTGTGAATCAAATCCAACGCCTGCTACATCAATGTCATAGCTTTTTAGTACAGAAAGATCGAATTTGAGATTGTGACCCGTCTTCTTGATGGTCTCTGAGTCCCAGAATGGTTTGAGTTCTCTGAGAACAATGCCAATATCATCAGGAGTAAAACAGCCATCGGGTGGATTTGGATATTTCACGGCAATATAAACGGCACTGTTGGCTTCCCAGGCAAAGGACAACCCAACAATTTCTGTTGTGAGTACATCCAGACTGGTTGTTTCCAGGTCAAAGGCTACCATTTGCTTGGTCTTAAGGGTTTCCACGAGCTCGATAAGTTCGGGAATATGTTTAACCACAGTATAGTTGTGAGATCGCTCCTCACGAACTGGCGCATCACCTGTCGCATAAAGCGCCCGTACATCATCTAGAGGTTTCATGAGATTAAATAATTCAAATTCCTGAAATACACTACGGGCAGCATCAATATCCATGGATTCGATACGAATCTCTTCCCAGCTTGGCATATTATCCATATCCGTTTTTATAGTGACCAATTCTCGGGATAATAGCGCCTTTTCTTTGTTCTCTTCCAATTTGAGCTTCAATTTTGGGTTTTTAACGTCTTCCAGCTTCTCATAGAGCTCAAGCATGGTTCCATGCTCCTGAATCAGTTTTACAGCTGTTTTGGGACCTACCCCGGGCACACCTGGGACATTATCCGAGGCATCACCCATAAGTCCAAGTAAATCAATGATCATTTCAGGAGGAACGCCCCACTTCTCTTCAACATAGGCTGAGGTCCATACCTTATTGTCTTTGGGATTCACAATTTGCACCTGATCGTTGACCAGTTGGGCAAAATCTTTATCACCAGAGAGCACTTTTACTTCAAAGCCCTGTTCTGCACCGAGTTTCGAGATGGTTCCAATAATGTCATCAGCCTCAAACCCCTCCCGCTTCACGTAGGGTATATTTAGTTTGGTAACGATATCATCGATGACAGGTAACTGAGCTGCCAGCTCGTCAGGCATTTTTTCGCGGGTGGCTTTGTATTCTGGATATTGCTTGTGTCGGAATGTCTTTTCTTTGGTGTCCATAACCACAGCCAGATATTCTGGATTCTCACGGGTCATGAGTCGCAGCATGGCATTCATAAAACCATAAATTGCACTCACCAGTTGTCCCTTGGAGTTGATCAAAGGGTTTCTGATAAAGGCAAAATGAGATCTATAAACGAGAGCTGAGCCATCAATTAAATATATTACTTTAGATTTTTTATCGATCATGATATATCCTGCTTATGGTTGAAAGTTGCTGAGATATAAACATTTCGAGATGCTTATGCCAGCATGAAATAACAGTCTGACTGGACTGAAACGGGTTTAGTTGATATCACCCAGCGGAATGATATTGTCGGTTTGCCCTGAGGCATACAATTCGTACGCACCAGCCTCATCGATTTTCAATTTAACAATACTTCCCAGCTCATAAACCCCACTAACGATTACCTGTTGGTCAATCTCGGGGGCATCCCAGATAGTACGACCCAGCATTTGCTGATCATCATCCGGATCTGAACTATCTATGATGATATCCAGCTCTTGACCTATCAGAGCCTGATTATTATTGAAAGATATACTATGTTGGAGATCCATGACGGCATCCATTCTCTGAATTTTCACATCCATGGGGACATCATCTTCAAGATCAGCTCCACTGGTATCTTCTTCCTCAGAATAAGTGAATACACCAAGACGGTCAAATTGGATCTCTTCCAGAAAATTCAACAGCGTATCGAAATCATCATCCGTTTCACCAGGAAATCCAACAATGACAGAGGTTCTTAATTTGAGTTGAGGTATCTCCTCACGCAGTTCCAACAGCAATCTGCGCAGACCATCAGCATCAAGACCCCGCTTCATTGCAGTCAGCATATTTGAGGAGGCATGCTGAACCGGAATATCCAGGTAAGGAAGTATCCGCTTGGCATTTTTAAAGATAGGAATAAGCTTCCTGGAAAAATGGGAAGGGTGAGCATAGTGCAAACGAATCCAATCCAGACCCTCAATCTTGTCTAATTCAGACAATAACTCATGCAGGTAACTCTTGGGTCGCAGGTCCCATCCGTAGGTGGTCGTGTCCTGACCAATCACCATCATTTCCTTGACGCCGCGAGCCGCCAGGGATTTGGCTTCACTCACCAGCGAATCCACTTGCCGACTGCGCTGCATACCACGCATAAGTGGTATCGCACAGAAACTACACACATTGTCACAACCCTCACTGATTTTGAGATAGGCATAATGACGGGGTGTCAGGAGTTTTCTACGATGATCGGGGTCATCTGCCAGATGTGGCTTGGATGCGATGTAATCAAATATTTTCCGGAAATCTTCAGTGACAAAGAATTTGTCAACTTCGGGCATTTCCTGGGTGAGCTCTTTCTTATAACGTGCTGACAGACAGCCTGCTACGAGTAGTTCTTCAAGTTGACCATCGGTTTTTAGCTGGGCAGCTTCAAGAATGACTTCTACCGATTCTTGCTTGGCATCACCGATAAAACCACAGGTGTTGATGATGATGGTACTGGCATCCTCAGGTTCATCAACCAGTTCTATCCCGGCAGATTCAAGTCCACCAGCAATGATTTCACTGTCAACGGTATTCTTAACACAACCAAGACTGATGATGTGGATTTTTTTATTTGATATAGAGGTTGGCATAAATACTCTCTTTTAGCAATGGTGTAAGAAAAAACCGTTAAAACGGTGTACAGCTTCTTTGGGATCATGTAACCCACGACTTAAGTCGTGGGTTGCTTCACACTCATAAGTTCATCAATCGTTAAAATAGTAATGTGTACCTTGGTGGTGTAACCCATGACTTAAGTCGTGGGTTGCTTAACATCTACGAGTTCAGTAACCGTTTTAACGGTTTATCATTTTCGTGACATTACAACTTTAAGGAAAATCACTCATTAATTTCAAATAGTGCTTGAACATAACCAGCTGCGTCAAAGTCCTGGATATCATCTTTCTGCTCACCAATACCAATATATTTAACTGGAATATCAAGATTATGATGGATGGCTATGGCTATCCCGCCTTTGGCAGTCCCATCCAATTTTGTAAGAAAGAGATGATCTACTGGTGTGACCTCTGAAAACTGCCGAGCCTGAATAAGACCATTCTGTCCAGTGGTGGCATCGATGGTTAATACAGTTTCGTGAGGAGCATTGGGAATAACCTTTTTAATTACTCGCTGAATTTTATCCAATTCGATCATAAGATTCTTCTGAGTGTGCAATCGGCCGGCTGTATCAATGAGAACTACATCTATCCCCCGCTGGTTCGCACTTTGCAGCGCATCATAAACTACTGAGCTTGGATCTGCAGCTACCTTTTTGGTCAATTCCGCCCCACTCCGCTGGGACCATATCTCGAGTTGCTCTATTGCGGCTGCACGGAAGGTATCTCCGGCAACCAGGAGCACGCTTTTACCCTGATTGGTATAGTGGTAAGCCAACTTTCCGATTGAGGTAGTTTTCCCTGTTCCATTCACACCCACAACAAGAATTACATGCGGTTTTTCAGGAGCTTCATTGGGAGTCTGCTTAACCTCCATACGTCGCATGAGATCGGATTTTAGAAAATCCACCACTGAATTCATTTCAACTACCTGATTGAGAGGAAAATTCTTACGCAGATCCTCAATGATTTCCATTGAGAGTTCCACACCGATATCAGCAGAGATGAGAATCTCTTCGATCTCCTCCAGCAATTCATCAGTGAGGGGAACTGATCCAGTAAATAATTTACTGATACGGTTGTTAAATTGTGTACGTGAACGGCTTAAACCTTGTTTAAGTCGATTAAATGCAGACGAAAATATCATATCTTAACACTTTACTTAAAGATTAAAAATCAGGTGCTACGAGGATTTCTTGACATCAACCTGATAAAGATGGTAATAACGCTTCATATAAAAGAATAAGGAGAAGGTGCCAACTACCACCGTAAGATATAGCAAATAATCAGCCCATGGATGAAGTTCAAATATCATAAGTATGAAGGTGATGCTGGTCAGGAATATGGACCATTTACCGGTTCGATTTGCCTGCATATCACGTTTTGAATCCTTACTGACGTAATATCCTAAACCAAATATTAATAGCTCTCTAATGATAATGAAAGCCACAAACCAGCCTGGTATTGCCTGGGATATTGGTTTTGCAAAAAATAGAACACCAAATACAACAATTTTATCAGCCATTGGATCAAGGAATTTCCCAAAGCGACTCACTTCATGATAGGAGCGTGCAAACCAGCCATCCAGATAATCTGAAAACATGGCCAGAATGATCCAGAATACAGCCCACAGAGGAAATTCTGCGATGCCGCCCTCCCATCTATTCAATGAATACACCAGGGGGAATAGCATAAAAGCTCTGGCCAATGAGGTCACATTAGCGGCGGTGAAGAACTTTTTCATGGATGCGTAATTTACCATTTATTGACTAAACCTAACTCCGTATTTTTCCAATTCAAAGGTAGGGTCAGAAAGTAGATCCTTAGTCTGACCCGTCCTGGCAATTTTTCCATTAATAAGACAGATAATATCCGATGATTGTCTTACAAATGCAGCATTATGCGAGATAATGATAACCCTCGTATTCTTGCCAGTCAAATTATGTAATTTTGATAGAAGCACCATGTTTTCTTTTGCTGTCACACCAATCTCTGGTTCATCAAGAATCAGGCGGACTGGTTCAAGATAAAACACACAAACCAGTGCCATACGTCGTCGTTCTCCCCCACTCATAAGTAAAAAGGGGAAATGAAGCATTCCTTCAGGATCAGAGAATCCAAGTTCTTCAATGAGGCTGATCAATCTGGGTTGGTTAATTTCTTGTGAGAGTAAGGCGCTGAGTTGTTCGCTTAGGTTTTCAGCAAATAGAAATCGGTCAAGATGCTGGGGTAAATAATACCACTTTTCACCTGGGTTATTAGCTGATATCTCTGCCAGAGTTTCCCCAAAAGTACTCTTGCCAGATCCATTTATTCCAATGATGCAGGTGTATCCTTCACCACTTAGCGATAGCTCAGGAGATTCTAGAATAAAGGTTGGGTTATCGCTATACCTCTTGCTCAATGCTGGAAGTGTGTGATTCATAGAGTGGCCAGGGTTACATTTGTTTCATCCAGATCGATCACATGGGTTCCCCACTCGAGCTCTGAAGTGAATTGGGTCACATGTAAAACTGTTTTTCCAGATTGATGGGCTTTTTCTAGAAATGCCTTAAGTATTGAGGCTTTGGTCCGATCAAAATAAGAGCTGGGTTCGTCCAGAATCAGTAGCGGAGCATCCTGTATCATGAATTGAGCCAGTGCCAGCGATTGTCTTTCTCCCCCGGACAAACTTTCCACGCTTCGATCCATAAGCATATCCAAGCCAAGTGTATGGAGAATATCCAGCATATCGGAATCCCCCAGAACATCGTCCTGATAGCTCAATTCTTCAGCAACAGTTTCAGAGAAAAAAAGATCCTCAATCTGTTGAGTTAAATAGGATATTCGATTGGTTTTTATGGATTCTGGATAGCCAGCCCTGACGATTTTATCGTTTAATAAGACATCGCCGGATTCAGGTTTAACTAAGCCCAGAATAAGCTTAACCAGACTGCTTTTACCACTGCCATTTCCACCAATAATCGTCACAAACGATCCCGATGGAATGCATAGATTTAAATCCTTAAATATTGTTTTTTGATATGCTTTCCAGCGATAAGTAAGTGCCAGATTTTTAACCTGAATATGGCACGGCATGGTTTTATTTCTCGCGTTGAATATTGAAATCGATAAACTGAATCATGGAGTGTTTGACTGCTGAATCGGGGAAATCGCTTAGCGTGGTCTTGGCTTTATCAGAATAGTCCTGAAGTTTTTGTTTGGTGTATTCCAGACCGCCATAGCGATTGATAAACTCGAGGACATTTTGCTGAATAACCTTGTCGCTGCCCTTTTTGATCATGCGCTTAAATTCCCGTTGCTCTTGTTTGTCACACTGCTGCAATGCATGAATCAGGGGTAAGGTTACCATGTTGTGTTTAACATCCAGACCAATGGGTTTCCCCACCGATGAAGCACGTCCTTCAAAATCGAATAAATCGTCTTTGATTTGAAAGGCAATTCCAAAATTTCTACCATATTCATAGAGTGCATCCCACACCTTCTGGTCATCAGAAGTCGTCATGGCACCCAGCTTACATCCCGTGGCAAGCAGTGAAGCGGTTTTATCCTCAATCATGGCATAATAAGCATCTTCGGTCATGGTATCGGAGCGAGCACGATCGATCTGGTCAATTTCACCAGTCACCAGTTTGTTTGCGGTATTTGCCAGGAGCTCCAACATCTCGGGATGTTTGAGAGCCACCATTTTCACCAGAGCCTTGGAGAAAAGGTAGTCTCCAATGAGGACGCTGATTTTATTACGCCATATAGAGTTGATGCTGGGGAGCCCCCGTCTGGTTTCAGCCTCATCGACAACATCATCGTGAACCAGGGTAGCAGTATGCAAGACCTCAACGAGCGTCGCAGCAGAATACGTTTGCTCCGTGCACTCACCACTCAGCTTAGCTGAAAGCAATAAGAGCATAGGACGCATCTTTTTGCCCTTCTGGGCAATAACATATTTCATGACCTGATTAATCAGGAACACATGGGATTTGAGAGAATTCTCGAAATAATGCTGAAAGCTATTCAATTCAGCCTGAATAGGCCGAAGGAGATCATCCAAGGAAATCTTCAAGTAACTCGTCCTCTTTATTTATTCCCTCAGAATCAACCTCTTCCATCTCGGATTTTTCCTGTTTTTTTTGCTTAACAAGTTTCGCTACAAAAATACTGATTTCATATAGTAGAACCATGGGCATTGCTACGCCCACCATGGTAAAAGGATCAGCAGGTGTAAAAATCGCTGATACCATAAGTATGGCGAGATATGCAAAACGACGAATTTTCCTTAAAATATTAGGGGTCACAATACCGATTTTGGCCAGGATAAATACAATTACTGGAAGTTCAAAGGCCATACCTGTAAAAAGTATAAGAATAGTGATATAATTAAGATAGTCAGTGATGGTTACATAGTTAACAAGACCTTCAAGACCATAATTCAGTACGGCAAAAAATTTCAACGACCAGGGTATCATAACAAAATAAGAGAAAAGCCCGCCGATAACGAAGCTCACAATGGTTGTGATAATGAGCATGGGAGCGAAACTACGTTCATCATCCAGCAGTCCAGGAGCAATGAATTTCCAGATTTGATGAATAATAACTGGTAAAGAAAACACAATACCCAGGACAACCGCCACCCGCATTTTAGCCAGGAAAACACCAAGGATGGTTGTGTTCAACAGATCCAGTTTAGGTTCAGTTTGATCAATGGGAATGCTCAAGATGTAGATGAGTTGGTTGGAAAAAATAAAACCGATGATGGCAAAAAGAAGAATACTACTAAAAGCTTTAATTACCCGCCACCTCAACTCCTCGAGGTGATCTAGCAGGGGCATTTCGGTTTTGATTACATTTGACATAGTCGATTAAGATAAAAGGATTAGGGGTGAGACAAACCCCAATTGAAGTAAGATGTGAACAATTCTAACCTATCTACCATCTTAATTTGCCGATCAACCTTGATTTGATTTTCAGTGTGGGGATTAACGTATAATGAGATTTTCTCTGCTACTATGAATTGGAAATATTGAATTTGAATTCCCCCCTCTCGCGCTTTATACTGTGTGTTAGTTATGAATGGATGCTACATACAAAAGAATCAACAACCTAGCCCAGATGTGAATGGGATCAGGAATAAGCCTATAACGGGGTTTAGTCTGATCGAGCTTATGATTATCATTCTCATTATCGGTGTTCTCGCTGCTGTCGCAGTCCCCATCTACCGCGGTGGTATCCAAAAAGCTATCAGGGCCGAAGGCGAGGCAGCTCTAGGATCAATCCGGAATGAAGTTCGTGCTTATTATGGCGAGTGGGGTGAATACCCTACCGAGGAATTGGGTAAAATTATGACCCAGGACTGGCATAACATTAAATCGGGTGAATTAGATGGCAGCAATTTTACGGAATTGTCCTATTACTATCAGGGAGGTGGCGAAATATACCTGATTGGAGTTCATCGAGGAGAGGTTATGGATTTACACCGCTCGCTCAACCAGGATGGCGAATTTGAAGACTGGGATGTTAAAGTTGATGAATAATTATTAAACCGCTGCGCAGCATTTATAATCTAATCCTACCCCTTCCCCGCTTTTACCTCGCTTTTCCTCGCTTTTACTTCGCTTCATCCTTCAATAAAGTATCTACAACTTTTCCGGGCAAAATACTCATGACATTTTCAGTGGTCATAGCTTGATCCAATTGTGTCCTTCTCTCTTGTGTCCAGAATTTGTGAAGAACGTTTTCATCAATATGAGATTTAATTTTGAAAAGAATTCTGTCTCTGAAATTCTGGCGGATGATACCATGCTCATCTAAAAATTGACGATGCTCAACCAGGGCATCCGTTAAATTTGAAATCCCCTCATCTTTGAGTGCACTGGTTTTGATTACCTGGGGTGGCCACTGTCCTTTTTCTGGATGTCTCATCTCCAGCATGGATTGAATCTGGGCAAAAGCTTGATTGGCTCCCTGTCGGTCTGCTTTATTAATAATAAACAGATCAGCAATCTCCATGAGACCTGCTTTCATGGCTTGAATATCATCACCGGATTCTGGAACGAGGACCACCAGGGTAGTATCGGCTGCTTTGGCGACATCCAGCTCCACCTGACCAACACCGACTGTTTCATATACAATGATATCATTGCCAGCGGCATCGAATATATCAGCAGCATCCTGAGCCCTTAGAGCTAAGCCCCCATGACTTCCACGGGTGGCCATGGATCTGATGAAAACACCTTTGTCAGCAAAGTGGCGTCCCATGCGAACTCGATCTCCCAGAATCGCTCCTCCTGTAAAGGGGCTGGTGGGGTCAACTGAAATGACAGCAATACGCTTACCTTGAGCGCGCCAGTAGGTAATGATTCGATCGACCAGTGAGCTTTTACCAGCTCCAGGAGGACCTGTCACCCCAATTCGATATGCCCGACCGAGATGTTTAAACAAAGCATCTGTGATTTCCATATCAAGATTATCGGTATTTTCTACAAATGAAAGCGCCCGGGAAATGGCCAGGCGCTTGGAATCTAATATTCCATTTAAATCAAATTTCATGGTAATTGGGATCAGAATTTGAGCTGATATATTTCCTTAAACTTGCTGTATTTGCGGATAATCACCTTCTGACCATCTCGGGTGAGCCAATTTTTTTCTTCTAATTTTTTCATCATGCGTGAAACCGTTTCGCGGGTGGTTCCAGCCATGTTGGCAATATCCTGCTGCATGGGCATATTCCCCAGCGTGACGTCACCCATTTTATAGGTTCCATTTTCTTCAGCCAAGCCAATGAGGATGGACGCAATTTTACCCTCGGCATCACTGAGCGTCAAATATTCAAGGTGCATATCGGTTTTCCGGAGACGCAGGGCTAATTCCATAAGTAGTGCTGTAGCCACTGAGGGGTGGTGGTCCAGCAGATCCAAAAATTCACGGCGATTGATAGTCTGAATTTTACATTCAGTCAAGGTAATGACATTGGCAGATCGGGTCTCTCCATCAAGGATGGCCAATTCGCCAAAGAAATCTCCTTCTCGCAGAAAGGCCAGAACAGCTTCACGTCCATCTTCCGCCAGACGCGTCACTTTTACTGATCCCGTTTCAATTACAAAAAAATTATCACCAGATTGCTCCTGATGGAGGATATGCTGGTCTTTATCGTAGGATTTCTCCTGACAGACTTCAGCGAGATGTGTGAGCACTTTGTCGTTTAAATCCGAGAATAAAGGAACCAATCTCAAGGAATCTTTGATTTCATCTAACCGATCGCTCATCCTGCTCTCCTCCTGGTATCAACATTATTAGATATTCAATAAAGTAGGCAGAAATGAAGCAAAGCAAAAACAGAAATTTCAAAATAGAAAATTATTTAGCATGCTTAACATGAGTAGAAAGACATACGAATGCTTGATTTATATTTCCACTTAAAGCGTTGACAGAGGTGTGGTGCGCATCTATATTCGCGGGCATTTTTGAGGAGAAAGAAAAAATATGCCTGTAAAAAAGACCATCGCGAAACGTATCAGACAAGCTGAAAAAGCTCGTATACGCAATAAGCATTATAGTACAATGATGAAAAGCGCTATCAAAAAAGCCATGGCTGCAGACAATGCCGAGAACGCAAACGCTCTGGGACATTCTGCCCTCGTTATTATTGACAAAGTAGCTGCTAATGGAATCATCCATAAAAATAAAGCTGCTAATCAGAAATCACGTGTTGCCAAACATATGGCCACTTTTTCTTAAAACGCTTTTTGCATTTTATAGCCGCTTCGGCTATAGCGTTATTTAGACCGGTGATTCACCGGTCTTTTTTATACCCAAAATTTATAGCTTAGTATACTTCGTTGGTTAAGCAGTGTACGGAGCCACCTGCATAGCGAAAACTAGTCAGGGGTGTCACATATCTCTGGATACCCATCTCAGCCAGTTGGTCTTCGATACCTGGGGTTGAAAATCTACTGCTGTTTACCATGATACCAGGTGCAATGAGAGCATTCACAGCGTAATCTCCCAGTTCATTTTCCATACCAGAAGAGTCCAATTGGGAGACTTCCATAACTTTGACACCTAGCGATCGAATCTCACGCATGCTTTTATCACTGAGCATATTAGCAGTCACGATGACAGCTTTCATCTCATTATCTACGGTGACAACTGGGGTAAAGACAGTATCCAGATGATATCCTTCTGATTCCACCAGGATATAATGATCGGGACGAATGATGCTGCGTACAAAATCGTGCCCTGATTTATTTGAACGAGACAACCCACCGAAATAGTAGCTGCCGTGACACGTTTCAAGATAATTGATATCACCGCCCTCGAGGAGAGCACCTTCTGGCAGAGTAACGACCGTTTTTCCAAGTTTGGATTCAATCAATTTGGTATGGAATTCACCTTCGTAGATTCGGTCTTTTACACTAAATCGACTTTTGATCCAGATACCCCTGAAGATCATGCCCCCGTCTCTAATAAATACAGCATCGTGATAGAGGCTATCAGGTCGATTCAATTCATCAGGAAATGGAACTATATGGAGGTGAAAACCAGCTGTTAAGAGAGTGTCTATAAAATTCAGCCATTCTTGCCTGAGTAAGTTTTGATCGGGTACAATACCATTTTGTTGGGCATAAAGCGTGGCAAAATTCATACTTGATTCTGTTTCCCCTTGATGAACAGGGTAGCCTTTGTGCCACATACCGTGGACTTCCTCGGTCACCGGGGCCAACCCCAGTAATATTATTTCTCGATTGTGTAAATGTGCATTCATGGGATCAAGATAGCGCGATTGTCCCTGAGAGAAAGTAACTTCTCTGCCAGGGATGCGCTCCAAAACAATTTCAATTGGCACATATCTAAGCATTGTAGATCAAGGTGATTCCGATTTAATTAAGTGCGATGGATATAAGTAAGATATTAAGCGAATGGCCCTTTGACCCCCTTACAGTAAGTGCTAGAATAATTAAGGCTGAAGATGGTCGACAGCTGGTCCAGATGCGGGTTGACCTGGGTCTTATCCAAATGGAATATATGGGTAGACCTGATGGCTATCGTCCTGAAGGTTTTGAATCCTACCTGGACTATTATCGCTCCCTGGCTGCCAATGAAAAAGAATTCTCCTTAGATCCACGTCAATCCTTTAATCTGAGACAGGAAGGCATGCAGTATTATCATCGCTATCTCAGCCTGCATCAGTTGAAGGAATACCAGGGTGTTATTCGTGATACCCGCCACAATCTTGATATCCTCAATGTCATTGCGAATTATGCCGGAGCGGTTGAGAATATTACGAGTCAACAGCATCGACCTTATGTGATGATGATGAATACATCAGCTAAAATCATGCTGAAACTTGCGTCTAACGACAAGAATGAAGCCTTGAGAATTCTAAAGACAGGTGTTCGGCAAATCAAACATATCTACAAAAATGTTCTCGATGATCCTCAACCCGATTTGAGTCCTGAAATTTTTCAGCTTCGTGAATTGCAGCATCGTATCACAGACGATGGAGTTCCCTCAGAGTTACCTGTACAGGAAAAGCTTGAAATTGAGCTACAGATGGCTTTGCTTTCTGAAAATTATGAGGAAGCAGCGTTACTTCGAGACCAGATTGCCCGATCATCCAAGTAAGCAGTTTTAAATTTACAAATTATTCAGGTAAAATTAGTGATCGGTAGGTCGCCAAATTTACAATTGGTGGTTTAAAAAGATCCTGGAGGACCATTCCCACGGCTCCAAGGGTACCTGCCCGATTTTTTAGGGCACCCGCTTTTATTTCAACTACTTCAGCAGGAATCAATAGAACATCTGACTTGGCGCTTCGAGTCGCTGATTCAAGGACCATGGGACACTTATCAATCACGGGACCGCCCATGATGATCAATTCAGGATTAAATAGATTGATCACACCAATTGTAAGTACTCCAAGGATTTCTCCAAATTCCTTGAGGGCATCCAGAGACAGTGCATCATTGTTCTTGGCTGCGGCAGCTATGCTCTGCAGATTAATTTCAGAATCTTTGAGGACTGACGTGCTTCCATTGGCATTAACAGCCTGCTGCATTGAAAATTCCAGATGTGATGTCGTAAGAATTTCACCAAAGCGACGTTGATCCTGATACAGGATAGGATATTTGCCACGGTGAATGCCTCGAGCAGAAATTTCAGTATAACCAACCTCTCCAGCAGAGGCAGTAATTCCTCGATAAATATCTCCATTGATGATAATTCCGGCTCCGATCCCCTCACCCAGCCAGATATAGACCACATTCTTCGCCTGCTGGCCAGCTCCCCAATGGTATTCACCCAGCGTAATGGTCTTCACATCATTTTCCATATAGACTTTGGTATCCAGGGAATCCTCAAGGAAGGTTTTTATTGGAAAGCCTTCCCAATCTTTTAATGAATGCGTAGATAGAATCGAACCCGCTTCATAATCAATCAGTCCAGGTAAAGCAATTCCCACACCTAGAATCGATTTCATTTTATCTTCATCACCAACCATTTTCTCAATTGATCTGTTTATTCGGGTCAAAATGGCTTTAGGATTGGTGTTATCAGAAAAACTTACCACACCTTCATGCAAAATTTCTGCATTCATATTTGTGATGAGTATGGTAGCACTATGTAAATGGACTTCTATTCCAATGGCCAGACCAGCATCTGCGTTGAACTCTAACATCACAGGTCGCCTACCACCCTGGACAGTAGACTCCCCTTTGCCAATTTCGAAAAGAATATTGGTACCGAGAAGACGGCGGACAATCCCACCAATGATTACTTTTGATACCCCCATACGACGGGCTACTTCAGATCTGGAAATAGGACCTTCATCCCGGACGATCCGTAAAACCGAGATTTCATTAATTTGACGGACGAAATGGAAATTCGATTTTTTCATAACTATCCTCAGAGCTCAACGGCCATTGTCATCCCACGATGAATTCTATAGTTTGTTGAGGTCTACTTAACAATCTTCGTTTTCAGTTTGTATTGCCAGGTCAGTAAGTTAATCTTTTTTACTTACTAATGCTATCGCTTTGTGTATTGATTCAACAGAGAGCCGGCTTAGATTCAAGAGAGTTGATAATAGAAGCAAAAACCCTGCGATCTAAGATCCTGAATGACAGGACATGAGCCTGGGGATTTATCTCTAGCTTCGATATTAATACACATTAAAACAGGATGAATTATGAGCTCCCATATATTATTTGAACCTGCGGATCTATCCCCTTTCGGTCCCATGACTCTGCTCAAATCTATTGCTGAGCTTCGTTATGGTATTTTCTCTAATCTGGAGAGGGCTCAGCGAATTCTATCCAACGACTCCGTTCAAATGTGGGTCCGTCCTATCTTGGCGAAGCAACATTCAGAAAAGCATCCTGAGACCCCAATAAATACGCATGCTGGCAAGGATGCCATATTTCTAAATGCTGCGACTCCAGCCTGGATGTATCCATCAGCTTTAACCAAATTAAAAGAATCTGACACCGCCGCAGTTGTCATTGACGGGCAAATCGTGGCTGCCCGACCGGGGACAGAAATTAAGTTCGCTCCTGATTTTCACCAGAAGCTGGATGCCTTACCAAAAATTGAATGTGATTCAGAAATATGTAATAAGCAACCCAATTGGATTTGGGATTACCTGGATTTTATTGCTCCTGCCATGGAGTTCGATACGAATCTTTGGAAATCAGACAATAATATCCTGACCAAACTTCCAGCCGATCTATACACGCTCACAGATCGCAATATTTTTATCCACAATACAGCACAGATCGGAAAATTCGTGCATCTGGATGCCAGCAATGGACCCATCGTTATTGATCAGGATTGCAAGATCAGTCCATTCAGCTCAATTGTTGGTCCAGTATATCTTGGCAAGCGAAGCTCGTTAAAGCCCTCTACCTCCATCAGACAAACCGTAGTTGGTAACGTTTGCAACTTAGGTGGTGAGGTCAAGGGCAGTATCATTCATCCCTATTCTAATAAGAGTCATGATGGTTTTCTTGGGGATTCTATTCTGGGGTCGTGGATAAATCTCGGTGCAGGGACATCCACCAGCAATATGAAGAACAATTACCAGCAGATTCGCGTTTCCTGGGATGGCAATAATTATGAAAGTGGTCGTCAATTTCTTGGATCCATTATTGGCGATCATGTCAAAACAGCTATTGGAGTTCGCTTAAATACCGGCACCCTTATTGGAGCGTTTTGTAATGTCTTCCAGGCTGATTTTCCACCCCGCGCTATCCCCTCCTTTTCATGGGGAAATGGGACCCACGAGTTAGAAAAAGCCATACAAACGGCTGAACTGATGATGAAGCGCCGCGCCTTAACCTTGTCTGAGGCTCAGATTCAGCTGATCAAAGATCTGGCTGAGGACCACACACACTTTATTCGTTTTTAGAAATATTCCTCATTATCTGGACACTCATGAACTATTCTCGGATTTTTAGACTTCCTGCAGCAACCCTGGTAGTACTGGTACTTGTCACCTGTAGTAGTCAGCCTACTTCTGTTGATTCATCACCCTGGGTAAGGACCACACTCAAGAAATTAAGTTTGCGTCAAAAAATATCTCAGATGATGGTCTATTCCATGAGTCTGGACTATTTGCCAGCAGAATCTGCCCGTTGGGAAGAAATCGAGAATCTCCTCGAGACGGATGGCATTGGTTTTTTGCACGTATGGGGTGGTGAAACAGCCTCAGCGCTAACGCTTCTCAATGAAATGCAATCCCGATCCATCGTTCCGATAATGGTCCAGGCTGATCTTGAATACGGTCTTCAAGCGAGGTTTGGTGCAGGTACTCAGCTCCCCTGGCCCATGGCACTTGCCGCCACAGGCGACCCAAAGTTGGCATTTGAAGCAGGTCGAATAACTGCTGAAGAAGGACGTGCCCTGGGTGTACATCTTGCGCTTGCTCCAGTAGTAGATGTAAATAACAATCCTTCTAATCCCATTATTAACACACGGGCCTTCAGCGAAGATCCTGATGAAGTCTCGCGTTATGCCATCAGCTTCATGCGTGGTCTCCAGTCACAGGGAATGTTATCGACTGCCAAACATTATCCTGGACATGGTGATACACAGACGGATTCACATATATCTCTGGCTAAAATTCCTTCGGATTCTGCACGTCTGTGGAATGTTGAGCTCAAACCTTTTCAAGCCATCATAGACGCTGGTGTAGATCTGGTGATGGTGGGCCATCTGGATGCTGGTGATTTTCAGATGGAACCTGGCATTCCATCCAGCCTCTCCCCTTACTGGCTACATGATATTTTGAGAATGAAACAAGGCTTCAAAGGCGCAATCATCACCGATGCTATGGCCATGGGTGGTATCACCAAACATTATCCCGATCGCTATGCCTTGATTCAGACAATAAAAGCTGGTTCTGATATCATTATTCAGAATCGAAACTACACAGGCTCAATTGACTGGGTTGAAGAAGCTGTCAAAGATGGTTTGATCAGCGAATCGCGGATTGATGAATCAGTTCTGAGGATTCTGACCCTCAAGGAAAAGCTGGGTCTGAATAAAAAGAAAACTTTGAGTCTGTCTGATATGCAGGCAAGATTAGGTACTCAACACAATAAATCTGTGTCCCGTGAGATAATGAGTAAAGCCATTACTTTGATCAGGGATAGTCTGGACCTGGTACCAGTCAGCGCCAATGACTCCCAACATGTCTATATTGTTGATATTCGGGATTGGGCTCATGATCATGATCGATCAGTTATTCAGACCGATTTACAAAGATCGCTTAATAATTCTTCGGCCTGGATATTGGATAATACAGATCTTGCCACCACCTATGATAATGTCCTGGCAAGCATCCCTGATTCAGCTGATGTAATTGTGAATATTTTCAGTCGCACCAAGATGAACAAGGACCGTGTACTCCTACCCCTCATTCAAAGCGATTTTGTTGATTCCCTATCCCGCAAGACTCCAAACATGATTGCAACGAGTTTTGGAACTCCTTATTTAATCAGGGCTTTCCCCGATATTCCCACCTACCTCGTCGCCTACAGCAACCAATCTGAGATGCAACGGGCAGTGGCAAAAGCACTGGTTGGGAGAGCAAACATCACCGGCAAACTTCCCATTACCATTCCTGATATAGCCAAGCGTGGAGATGGCTTAACCAGAACCGGAATTCCCTTTGCCCGTGTGACCACCCAGGTCAAGTCCCGCCTCCTGCCCACGATTCTGCAACATGTAGCTCCAGAGGACATTGGATCTGACCCGGGCAGGTTCATGCCCTTTGTAAATCAGGCTCTTGAGGAAAATGCCTGGCCAGGCGGTGTCCTTCTGGCAGCCAAGGACGGCAAAATATTTACACACGAATACTTTGGTGAACATACCTACGATTCAGACCGACGCACTTACCGCGGTGATATTTTTGATCTGGCATCAGTTACCAAAGTTATAGCCACCACCTCTGCAGCCATGAAGCTGTATGAGGAGGGCAAACTCGATCTTGACACGACTGTAGTATCCTATCTTCCAGAATTTGCTGGACCTGATTCAACCATTGATTCATTGAAGCAGACCATAACAGTAAAGAACCTGTTGACACACACAGCGGGAATGAAACCTTTCAAACGATTTTACGCCATGGAAGCACCAAATAAGGAAGCATTGTTGGATAGCGTCTTTCAAGCTGAGTTAGATACAATTCCTGGGACAAAATATAAATATTCAGATATTGGACTAATCACTCTGGGGAAAGTGCTTGAAAAACTAGCCGGGACTGATTTAAAAACCTTCACTGATAGCGTCATATATAAGCCCCTTGCTATGTATGGAACGGGGTATCTACCCAATCAAAAACTGGATCAAATTGTCCCCACTGAAATCAGCGAGTTGGACAGCATGCTGGTGCATGGCTTTGTCCATGATGAAAACTCACATTCCCTGGGTGGGATTACCGGTCATGCCGGTCTCTTTGCCACATCAATTGATCTGGCCAGATTTGCCCAGATGATGCTGAATAAGGGCACACTGGGTGATACCGTCATATTTAAACCGGAAACTATTGAATTGTTTACCCAACGGGCAAATATGCTGGAAGAGGAAAACTCTCGCTGCCTGGGATGGGATAGTCCTTCTAAAAGCAGTTCAGGGGGTGTCTATTTAAGTGCCAATAGTTTTGGTCATACTGGTTTCACCGGTACCTCCATCTGGATCGACCCGGACAACCAAATGTTTGTCATTTTGTTAACCAATGCTGTACACCCAAATCGCAGTTATAAATACCCCAACTATTTTGATTGGCGTCAGCGTGTGCATGCAGGGGTATATGAAAGTTTAGGATATACAGAAATAACACCTGGCCTGGAATGGCGTGAACGCTGGATTAAAGAAGAACGCCGCCGCAATTCCTGGTGGTATAAATTATTTCACTAGAAGTACCCATGGCTGAGCTCGTCGAAGCCGAGGCTTTTACTTTTTGAATAGGAGAACAGATGCATATAAGAATTCGCCCACATAACCCAACATCCCGTGAACAGTATGAACAGCATGGGCATTATCATGCCGGTGATGCTGGTCTAGATTTATTCATTATGGAGGATCTGATCATCAAAGCAGGAGCAACGGTCCCGCTGAAACTGCAAATATCCTGCGAGACAGCCTCAGGTCAACCCTACTATCTCATGCCCCGTTCAAGTATCTCCAAGACCCCTTTAAGGATGTCAAACTCCATTGGATTAATAGATGGTGGATATCGAGGTGAGATCATTGGCATGGTAGATAATATTAAGACCGAAGATTACCAGGTATCTGCTGGAGATCGTCTCTTTCAACTGGTGGCTATGGATGGTTCTCCCATCACCTTTGAACTGGTGGAAACTCTGACAGAAACCAGTCGAGGAACGGGAGGATTTGGCAGTACCGGGAATTAGTTTATTAAGCTCGCTATAGATTGCGGTCGGGACTGATTCTTTCAATCGCTTCAACTTATCCTAAATGTTTCCAAATGCTTTGATGTACTTCTTGGCCATCAAAAAGAGATGCTATTAGCTTATATAGCTGTTATTATTCACTTTATAAATGATAACATCTCTACCCTTTTAACTGATTTTTACTTGGAGTCATATTGTAACCTGAATATAATTTGGCGCTCTAAAGGTCTGAGTGCTAATAGAGCTTATATTTGAAATTTATACGTCAGTTTACACTGACAATTATTAAAAAAGATACGAGAGGAAGAAAATGGCAAAATACATCGAATTTGATCAGGATGCCCGCTCCAAACTGAAGACTGGTGTTGATGTTCTGGCAAATGCTGTAAAAGTAACTTTGGGACCCAAGGGTCGTAATGTCGTTATCGACAAAAAGTTTGGCGCACCTACAATTACCAAAGATGGTGTGACAGTCGCAAAAGAGATCGAGCTTGATGATCCCCGTGAGAACATGGGTGCTCAGATGGTTCGTGAAGTTGCTTCCAAGACTTCTGATATCGCTGGTGATGGAACCACTACTGCAACTGTGCTTGCTCAGGCCATCGTCACCCAGGGTTTGAAAAATGTCACTGCTGGTGCCAATCCTATGGAAATCAAACGTGGTATTGACGCTGGTGTCTTGAAGGTTGTGGATTATCTGCAGGGTTTAAGCAAAGATGTCAAGAGCAACGAAGAGATTGCCCAGGTTGGAACTATTTCAGCCAATAATGATAAAGCCATTGGCGATTTAATTGCTGAAGCCATGGACAAAGTTGGCAAAGATGGTGTGATCACGGTTGAAGAATCCAAAACCATGGATACTCACCTCGAGACCGTTGAGGGAATGCAGTTCGATCGCGGTTACCTCTCCCCTTATTTTGTAACCAATGCTGAAAATATGGAAACCTTGCTGGAAGACGCATTGATCCTCATTTATGATAAAAAGATCAGCACCATGAAAGATCTGCTACCCATTCTTGAGAAATCTTCACAGACTGGTCGTCCCCTGCTCATCATCGCTGAAGATGTTGATGGTGAAGCACTGGCCACACTGGTTGTAAACCGTCTCCGTGGTACCTTGAAGATTGCTGCTGTAAAAGCACCAGGATTCGGTGACCGTCGTAAAGCCATGTTAGAGGATATTGCTATTCTCACAGGTGGAATCGTGGTTTCTGAAGATCAGGGCTACAAATTAGAGAACGCCACGCTTGAGTATCTTGGCGATGCCAAGACTGTCATCATTGACAAAGACAACACCACAATTGTTGATGGTGCTGGCGAGAAGGAAAAACTGACTGCTCGCATCAACGAGATCAAAGTTCAGGTTGAAAACACAACTTCTGATTATGATCGTGAAAAACTCCAGGAACGTCTGGCCAAGTTGGCTGGTGGTGTTGCTGTACTGAACGTTGGCGCTGCTACTGAAGTTGAGATGAAAGAGAAGAAAGCTCGTGTTGAAGATGCCTTGCATGCAACTCGTGCTGCTGTTGCTGAGGGAATCATCCCTGGTGGTGGTGTAGCCTTGTTACGTGCTGCAGAATCCTTAGATCTCACTCTTGAGGGTGACCAGCAGTTAGGAATTGATATCCTGCGTCGTGCTCTGGAAGAGCCAATCCGTCAGATTTCTAAAAATTCTGGTTGGGAAGATTCAATTGTAGTTCAAAAAGTTAAAGAAGGCAAAGATGACTTTGGCTTTGATGCCCGTGCAGAAGATTTCAAGAATCTTCTCAAAGCCGGTATCCTTGATCCAACCAAGGTTGCCCGTACAGCCCTTGAGAACGCTGCTTCTATTGCAGGTCTCTTGCTGACAACGGAATGTGCCATTACAGATAAGCCTGAACCAGCTGCAGCCGGCGGTCCTCCAATGGATCCAGGTATGGGTGGTATGGGCGGTATGGGTGGCATGGGCGGAATGATGTAAACCTCCCCCCATTACTGTTTTACCAAAAGGCCGGTCAATTGATCGGCCTTTTTTATGATGTGGGGTTCAACTTTTCATTGAGTGCAGGGAAATGTACAATTCCCTCTCACTGATATTGACCTCACCTATTCGCTAAACTATATTGCGCGGCTTTTTACATGGCGTGGTGCCCAAGTTGGTCTAAGGGAGTGGTTTGCAAAACCATCATTCGCCGGTTCGAATCCGACCCACGCCTCAGTTTTTTTTTAGAATTTGATATACCTTTTAGCCCGGGTGGTGGAAAAGCATCGCCTTTCTGTGAAAGCCGATTGAGGTTGACACAAGGGATTTAAAATCCCGGGGGCATGTTTGACAATAAGATTGCATATTGATATTCGATATTATGATGGCCCGGGTGGTGGAATTGGTAGACACAAGGGACTTAAAATCCCTCGCCCTAAACAGGCGTGCCGGTTCGATTCCGGCCCCGGGTACACCTCTAATAGACTGATATACAGTCACTTGTGAATATCACTGAAAGTTCTTATTGTATTCATATTTTAGACTCATTTTGGAGCATGTGCACATCATGTGCTATGATTTACTAT
>JABIFX010000254.1 GCA_018650445.1 Fidelibacterota bacterium | reverse complement strand
TTGCCCTGTTTGGAGGCCTGCTCATTGCTATTGCATTTATAGATATTGATCATCTGATCATTCCAGATTCCATGGTAATTATTGGTCTTCTACCAGGTTTCTATCTCTGGCTCAGTGGAGATAGTCAATTACTCACTACCCAATTTTTTGGTTTTGTGGGTCTTGGTGGCATATTTTGGGCAATCAGATATTTTGGCGAAATTGTCTTTAAAAAAGAAGCCATGGGTTTTGGTGATGTCAAGTTTGCTGCCATGGCTGGCTGGGTTCTGGGCTGGGATATTGGACTCGTATCCATGTTTTTGGCCTTTCTTTCTGCCACCCTTTTATTCGCAGTTCTCATCCCCACCGGTGTGATAACTCGCAAACAGCAGGTTCCTTTTGGTCCCTTTATCTGTATTGGAATCTGGCTCGGTCTTCTCGGGGGTCGTGAAATTATAGACTGGTATTTAACCCTGTTTCTTGGTGTATAGGTCCTTTGGCTAACGAAAAAAAACAATTAGGTCAATTGCTGCTTGAGTCTGGGCTCATCTCAGAACAGCAAGTGAGCGAGGTACTGACTTATCAAAGGGAACACAACCTGGTCTTTGGCAAGGCTGTTGTCAGCATGGGGATGGTTCAGGAAAGTGAACTCTTAAAAATTCTCGGTGATCACCTGGGACTTCCTAGTTTGGACATTACCAAGTATAGCATTCAAGACGAAGCACTAGGGGTTGTGAGCGAAGATTTCGCACGTGAGAATTCAATAATACCTCTTTTTGTGATTGAAGAATCCCTTACTATTGCTACAGCTGATCCACTAAATATCGATGTGATTGATCAACTCACACGTGATTCTGGCATGGAAATTATGCTGGTATTGTCCAGTGAAATGGATATTGAGCGATCCATTGATCTCTACTATCGCTCAACAACCTCGCTGTTAGACACAGAGGCTGCCGGTGATGGTGTTCGAGTTGTGTCTCGTGAGATTCATGAGGATACCGAAATTGTCCAGGTTGTGGATATGCTCCTATTCGAAGCGGTCAATATGGGTGCCAGTGATATTCACATAGAGCCCCGCAAAAATGATGCACGCATTCGCTACCGAGTTGATGGTGTATTGCAGCAATACTATTCAATTCCTCACGAATCAGTTTCCCCCATGATTTCCAGAATAAAAATTTTAGCTGATATGGATATTGCTGAATCCAGACGCCCCCAGGATGGTCGCTTTCACTTCGCCCAGAAAAGTGTAGCCGTTGACTTGAGATGTTCAACGTTTCCTACTCCCAATGGGGAGAAGGTGGTCATGCGTATCCTGGATGAGTCCAAGGGGAAGATCGATCTGCATAAATTGGGATTTGATGAGGAAATTCTAAAGGAATGGCGTGAGACCATTAAAATCGCAAATGGGATTCTGCTGGTTACCGGTCCAACGGGTAGTGGTAAAACAACCACACTTTATGCGACCTTGAATACACTCAATTCAGTTGCGGTAAACATTATGACCATCGAAGATCCCATTGAGTATTCATTGGAGAATATCAATCAGAGTCAGGTTAACAATAAGGCGGGCCTATCATTTTCAGTGGCACTAAAAACGATGATGCGTCAGGATCCAGATATTATCCTAGTGGGTGAGATGCGTGATACGGAGACCATTGAGTTGGCCATTCGGGCAGCCCTGACTGGTCACTTGGTATTCTCAACCCTGCATACGAATGATGCTTCGTCAACATTCACTCGTCTTACTGACATGGGTGTAGATACCTGTTTAGTGAGTTCTACTGTGAGAGCTATTCTGGCTCAAAGACTCATACGCCTCCTATGCCCTCGATGTAAAAAACCGGTTGAAAAATCAGACGATTTAATGAAAGTAATCGGGGTAGATAAATGGCCTGATTATACCGCTATTCATGAGCCAGTCGGTTGTATTCATTGTCGAAACTCTGGCTATGTTGGGAGGTCAGGTATATTTGAGCTTCTGATACCTAATCAGGAAGTCAAAGATTTGATTATCAAGGGAGCTGATTCAGATGAAATCGAAGCAGCTGCGATCCGGAGTGGTATGTATTCACTAAATCAGGCTGCCAAAGAAAAGGTGC
>JABIFX010000076.1 GCA_018650445.1 Fidelibacterota bacterium | reverse complement strand
CTTATATGTCTTTGTTGTTGAAACACCAAACCATGAAAAACAAGTCGGCAAATTTGCCGTGATCAGATAAGGAGGGTATGATGATGAATTCAAATGTTTTATACGCTCCTGCAAGGACTGCAAAAATGAAAAACTCATTCAAGCTGTTAATCATTTTAATGCTGCTGATCCCATGCCTGATACAAGCCCAGGATAACAGACAGGACTCATTGAATACAGTTTACCCAGGAGATGATTTTTCCAAGGTTGCAACCTCAATTGGCCAATTTCTTAAGTTGGAATATGGTGCTGCCGGAGCCGCCCTGGGAGGTGCTTATACTGCACTGGCTCATGGACCACAGGCCATGGCATGGAATCCTGCTGGAATTACCACCACCATGGGACCTGAGCTCTATATGAGTAACAATGAGCTCTATGCTGGTATTACCAACAGTTTCTTAGGTTTCACCATTCCCATTGGAGGAGGCAATACCCTGGGTATTGTTGCTCAGTATATGAATTCCGGTGATATGGAAGTAACAACACTTGATTTCCCTGATGGCACAGGAGAACAATTCCAGGCAACCGGTCTGGCGTTGGGAATGGCCTTTGCTCGTCGCCTCACAGATAGACTTTCTGTTGGCGTTTCGGGAAAAATGATTAGAGAGACGATTTATCGAGAGTCTGCCAGTACTTTCGCCTTTGATATCGGATCCAATTTTGATCTGGGTATCTATGGTATGGTCCTGGGTATGTCCATTCAGAACTTTGGTGTTGGAAGTCGATTCGATGGTCCCGATTTAAATCAACCTCTCGATGTGAATGATGAATTTCAGAGTAGCCCCGTACTTACCACACGCTTGCTCACTGAAGAATGGCCACTTCCTTTGGTATTTAGAGCCGGTTTGCGTATGGACATACTGGGTGGGAAAAGCCCCTGGCTACCCACGCCGGTGCACCGTTTAAGTCTCCTGGTTGATGCCAACGATCCCTTTGACTCAGTTTTAAGGGGTGCAATTGGCTTTGAGTATAGTTTCGATGATATGCTCTTTCTAAGGGGTGGCTATAAGTTGAAGTATGAATGGCCCGTAGAATACGAGGAATTCGAATATGTACTCAATGGTGAATATGATCTGGGAGAACCCTACATCGACTGGAACGACAATGGTGTACGTGATGCCAACGAAGACTTTGAAGATGGGCTGGCAGTAAAAACTGCTGAATTTACCACCACCAGCTGGGATAGTTATTATGGCTCAGATAAATACTCATTGAGACGCTTTTCCATCGGTGCAGGTCTAAATTATAATTTGTATGGTACGAAATTGTTATTTGACTATTCATATTCAAACTATGGTATATTAGGCATGGTTCAGCAGGTATCTGTTGGCTTTGGTTTTTAGTAAAAATTTAAGAGATTATTGGATATTGTATAATTCAAAAAGATAGGTATAAAGGGAGAAAAGATGAAGTCACTAATTAAAGTTTTAATGATTACACTCGTAGCCTGGTCAGCGTTTGCTGGTTCGATTGAAGGACGCAATCACACGAACAATCAGTTAATGATCAAGGGCACCCACCAGCTTGCAAACAATGCAGCTCTAGACCATGAAGCCGGCGCCTTAAGAGACCTCAGAAACGGTGATTTTGCATTAGCCTGTCAAAATGAGGAATTCACCTATCTTCCGGATATGTTGAATTACATATATTCACCGGTAATTGCCGTTCCTGCGGGAAATTCAGTGCTCTTTGATTTTTATGTTAAAGGGTTTTTTGATGATCCGGGAGTGTTCCCTGATGTGGATTATTGGGGTTGTGAAGTTTCAGCAGATGCTGGCGCTAGTTGGAACGCTGTTTCTAATCCTTATGGTTTACCGGCCCCCGTACCGAACTATGTCTATACAAATGCAGGGGATTGGGGCTCGTTTATCGGGGGTTACCAGGATCCAGACGGCTATCCTTCAGGAGACATCAGTGACTATGCCGGTATGTCTTTACAATTTAGGTGGTATTTCCAGTCAAACAGTAACGAGCCTATTGGAGAAGGTATCTTTATTGATGATTTTTCAGTAACTGTGGATGGTGCTTCGGCTTTCTTTGCTGATTTTGAAGATCAGGATTTAACTGGTTGGGTATCCGTTGATGGTACCGCTGAATCAGCTCATTTTCATCAGACCACCGTGGGCGCATTCGCTGGACAATCTTGGGCCATGAATGACCCGGATATTGGTACAGCAGGGGGATATAAAAACCATTGGTATCAAGTTTTAGATTCACCCACATTGACCTTACCTGTTGAACAGGTCAACACCATTACTTTTCAGCAAAACAGAAATGTTGAAGGAACTGCCGGTGCAGAAGATCCATATGATGGATGGGATGGAATGAACGTCAGAATTTCATCAAATGGTGGAAGTTCATGGGAAGTATTGACAGATGTTTCACCAGCCTACAATTCAAGCTCACTCTATAGTTTTGGTTCTGAATTTGGTGAAGGTCCTGATATTGCTGGCTGGGGCGGTGCATCCGCTGGATGGGAAGCTGTGACCATTACGATTCCTCCAAGTTATCAGAATCTCGATGTAAAAATTAGATTTGCTTTTGCCTCCGACCCCTCTTTTGACACTGCTACACCTGCTCCTAATGGCGATCCAGCAATGTTTGGCTGGATCATTGACGATATTGATATTGCTGGAATTGTCACCAACGATGGTGAATCCAGCGAGGGTTGGGTTGCAGCCTCCAATGTACCAATTGCTGGCGATTTATGGCACCTTGCTTGGGTTGGGATATTGCCCGTACCGGCAGGCTTGGCAGCTGAAGCTGGAGATTCGCAAGTCGCGCTGGAGTGGGATGATCTAAATGAATCACAGGAAGTTACCTTTGCCTGGGGTGATGAGACCATGGAATCATTTATCTCAAGCTCCGTTCCTTGGATGGGTGGTCAAGTTGCCGGTTCTGCCTGGGCTGCGCATTACAATGCTGCGCAATCCACAACTCTGCATACCTTTTCTTATGTTTTAAGTAGTGGGAATGCATCAACTCCTGGTTCCATTTTGCCGATTATTGTTACTGTCTGGGATGCCAGTGCACAAATTATCTATGAGAGTGCCCCAGTAACTGCCGCAGCCATGGATGAACTTCAGGAGTTTGACCTCAGTACAGCTAATTTAGTTGTAGAAGGTGGCTTTTATGTAGGTTGGGCTTATACAGATACCCTTGCCCCATTCGTAGCTCTAGATTCAGATAGTGAATATGCTGGAGAAGCTTATGGATGGCATCCAGAAGGCACCATGCTATCACTCACCGGTACTGGCATGGACGGGAATTATGCCCTCTACGCAGCTGGTATAACAACCTCAGAAGGTGGCTTTACATACAACGTGTATCGTAAAACAGCTGGTGGTGAGTTTGGTTCAGCTCTAAATGCTGCACCACTCAATGTGCCGTTCTACACTGATGCTACTGCAGCTAACGGTATCGATTATTATTATGCTGTCTCTGCAATCTCTGATGGCATGGAAGGAGATCTTTCTGATGAGGTGACAGCCATGCCTGAATCTCAGAGTGTTATTGAAATCGCTTATGATGATGGTACTTCAGAATTTGGCAGGAACATGGGTTCGGGAAACCTCCAGGCTGTAAAATTCACACCCACAGGATATCCGACCCTCCTGAAACGTATCAAGGTGTTCATAAGTGATACTGAATCTTCTCCATATATGTCCATTATCTGGGATGATAATGGTCCTGATGGAAACCCCGAAACTGAGATGGCTATTTATGGCGAGCCTTTCATGGTATCAGGTTGGAATTCGAGGGACGTTACCAGTGATTCTATCTGGGTTACTGGTGGTTCGATTTATTTTGGAATCAAAGAATTACCTGGCACTCCTTCAATTGGTGCTGATGCTGATGGAGGTTACAGTGGTAACTCCTACATCGGTGTCACCGAAACCGATGGATCAATTACCTGGGATAACATGTCAGCAATCGGTCTTGAATATAATCTGATGTTCAGAATTGATGTGGATACAGCCTTTGTTCAGGTTGGAATTGAAGCATTTAATCAGGGTGTTCTACCTACGGCATATAGCCTGGAACAGAACTATCCCAATCCTTTCAATCCCAGTACTGAGATTACCTATACTCTACCCCAATCAGGAAATGTAGAGTTAAAGGTATTCGATCTCAATGGTAAGGAAGTAGATGTTCTGGTACAAGAACACCAGAGCGCTGGTTCATATAGACTCAATATTGATGGATCCCATATGAGCTCAGGTATTTATATTTACACCTTGAACACTGGCAATGTACATCTCACAAGAAAGATGATATTGCTCAAATAATAAAAGTTAGTTAAAGACTAAACGAGCTGAAAATCCGGACAAGGAATTCAGCTCGTTTTGTTTATTGGGGGATAAGGAAAAGCATGAAAAAATATTTACTCACCAGTCTACTTCTAATGGCATCATTGGTTTATGCCGCATCCCCTGATTTGTCCAACGCTTTTGAGGATCGAATCCTTATTTGCTTACAACCAGATATCACCATTGAGACAGTTAACAGCCAGGGTAGAGTTCCAGTAACTGGTCTTGAAAGCTTTGATGCCCTGATGCAGTTGAGAGAAGTCCATTCCATGGAGCCCTTCTTGCCTAGCGCCACCTATGACGACATGGATGGCGATGTGATCCTGGCGAATATATATCGATTAAAAATTGATAAAGCTCACACAAGTATAGCTCAGGTGCTCTCAGATTTCTCAAAGGATGCGAACGTTCTGTATGCAGAGCCTGAGTATATTCGCAAATCCAACTATACACCCAATGATACACGTCTAGGTCAACAGTGGTTTTTAACCCAGGTGAGTGCGCTGCAAGCCTGGGATTTATGGAATCTGGCGGCTGGCCAGGAACCTGGTAGCCATTCAGTTGTTCTCGCTTCGAATGATTCTGGAGTTCAATACACCCATGCTGACCTATGGAAAAGTACCTGGGTCAACCAGGCTGAGGTGCCAGCGGCGATTTTTAATGCGGTGGATTCAAATCAAGATGGATACGTAAATGCAGAAGAGGTTGTTGCCTATTTATTGG
This sequence comes from Fidelibacterota bacterium, assembly GCA_018650445.1. GTDB lineage: Bacteria > Fidelibacterota > UBA8477 > UBA8477 > JABMPR01 > JABMPR01. Next base: position 3,583 of record JABIFX010000076.1, on the reverse strand, counting down.
ATGACTACAATTCAAGCGGAACTATTAATCTCCAGGATGCTGTTCATCCAAGCTCACCTTTTATGGATAATATAGATGGAGATGACTGGGATAGTAACCCAGTCACATATGTAGACGACCTACTCGGCTGGGATCCAGCAGGTGTAACCAGTGGCAATGATCCTGACAATGACCCCCTGACATCTGGGACAATGAGTGATCATGGGACACATGTTGCTGGACTATTAGGAGCGACCACAGATAATGGAATTGGCATCGCAAGTGTTGTATTTAATGGATCAATCATGGCCGTTAAAAGTCAATACGATGAGGGTGATCCTAATTTTATCTCATTAGGTTATCCAGGGATGTTGTACGCTGCCAAGGCAGGAGCTGATATAATTAACAATTCCTGGGGTGGAACGGGTGCAAACACCTCTGAGCAGGCAACTATTAATGTAATTGCTGATACCTATGGGGCTATTTCCGTGGCTGCTGCAGGTAACGACAATTCCGGTGAAGACCATTATCCCAGTGCCTATCATAATGTTGTTTCTGTTGCTGCCACAACCACAGGCGATAATAAGGCCAGTTTCTCAAATTATAGTCCATCCGTAGATATTTCTGCACCAGGTGTAAATATTCATAGCACAGTTTTCAACAATGGGTACCAGAGCTTTGGTGGTACATCCATGGCATCCCCGATTGTGGCTTCTGGCCTGGGTCTTTTAAAATCACTATATCCTGAAGCTAGCAATACGTGGCTCATTCAGACCCTTCTTAATAGTGCTGATCCCATTGATGAAAATAATCCAGATTTTGTGGGACAGCTTGGATCCGGACGGTTAAATATCAACAGTGCCCTGCTGCAAGGGATTTATCCTCGACTATCTTACTCCTCCTATAGTCTCTCCTTGTCTAATGACAATGGCGACGGATTGCTTTCCCCTGGTGAAGGTGCTACGATGCGCGTCAATTTATTTAATGATCCTGGTTGGGTTGATGCCCTGGATGTGACGGGCGTCCTCAGCTGTGATTCTGAATATATATCTATTACGGATAGTACAGGCTCCTATGGAAATATTAATAACGGCAACATAGCGGTGAGCTATCCCGATGGATATACCATTTCTGTTGCTGAAGATGCTCCCTCAGGTCTTTATCAGATGAACCTGATGGTATCTGCAAACGCAGCCTCTGAAAACCCCTATGATACTTATCTGGAATTCTCTGTGGATGTCAGCATATGGCAGGTGAATTTCCCTATCTCATCCAGTACGATTAAAGGTGGTAATGCCGTAGTGGATCTCGATGGTGATGGCAGCAATGAAATTATTTACACTGCCCATGACAGCCTCTTGCATGCAGTAAATGCTGATGGAAGTGAAATAGCTGGATTTCCTGTTATGCTCAACTATCTGGCTGAGGCAACACCCTCAGTTGGTGATGTGGACAATGATGGGGATCTGGAGGTAGTGGTAGGCAGCTTGGATCTAAACCTTTATGTTGTACAACATGATGGCACTGCTGAATCCATCCATGTGGCTCCGGGCTTTATGCTTGCACCAGCAAGTTTATATGACTTTGATGGTGATGGAGATCTTGAAATTGTCAGTGTTTCCTATAATGATGAACTGGCAGTCATGCATCACGATGGTACAGCATTGCCGAATTTTCCAATGACTCTGGATGGGAATATGACTGTGGGTGCCGCCATTGGTGATATCGATGGGGATGGTAGCGTAAATATCGTTGTAGGTACCTGGGGTGATCGTTTGCATGCCATCAATCTTGATGGTACAGAAGCCGCCGGTTTCCCTGTTGTTCTTGCAGATAGAGTCAGATCGGCTCCCATCCTGGCCAATCTTGATGGCAGCACAGATGGTTCGCTTGAAATATTATTTGGGTGTGATGACAACAAGCTGCATGCCTATGATAGTGGGGGCAATGAGTTGTGGTACGTCAGTAGTGCTTCACAGAATATTCAAGCTGATCCTTCGGTTGCCGATATGGATGGTGATGGAGATCTGGAGATTATAATTGGCGGGCTGGACCGTCTTATCTATGCTGTTGATCATACAGGCACATTTCTTGAAGGCTGGCCAGTAGGTACCGGGGGTGCTATATATAGCTCACCCGCTATCGCAGACATAGATGACGATGGGTTCGCTGAAGTATTTATAGGTTCAAATGATCGATTGTTGTATGGGTTGAATCTGGATGGGTCAAATGTTGGTGGTTTCCCAGTAGAGAATACAGGTAATATACAGGGTAGCCCAACGGTTGCTGACCTTGATGGTGACAGCGACCTGGAAATCATAGTAGGTGCAGATGACAAGCTGCTTGTGATGGATATATCAAGTAATGGGGAAACTGCAAGCTATTGGCCAACCCACCGTGGTAATCTGCATAGGACGGGAGTACTGCTCACAACTGTTGGCGTCGAGGAACGTCGTGGTTTGCCAATGAGTCATAAATTATATGCAAACTATCCCAACCCATTTAATCCAACAACATCAATTGCTTTTGATATAGCTGAAGACACACATGTATCGCTTCAGATCTTGGATATTCGGGGTAGGGTTGTCGGTGAATTGATTTCCGCTCCAATGACCAGTGGAAGTTATCGCCTTAAATGGAATGGAGAGCTTCGGGGAAGACCTGCTGATGCAGGGATCTATTTCTACCGTTTATCTTCTCAGAATAGCATCCTCGTTCGAAAGATGACCTTGTTGAAGTAGGTACAGCTTTTGCCTGAGTATAAGGGTACAATAATGATTAAAAGGGAGCCTGCATTCAGGCTCCCTTTTTTTTGTATCTAGACCAGTAAATAGACTCAAAATTGCATGGGTATAAGTTTGGGGGGGATAGTGTGTGGTGAGGTCGCCTCCAGGAAGCAGAAACGATTTTGCGTAATCATAAATGTAGCAGGAATAATTTTCGCCGCCCCACGAGTCATTGTGGTTAGAAAATCACCTGAAATCGGACCTGAAATGACTATATGGCGTTTGAGGGGATTGCAGTGCACAGGGAATAATCAGGATATAACACGGGCTATCTAATATATTATCAAATATTTACGTCGCTTATATTTAGGGTCATTGTATGGTTCTTGGGGGTAAGTAGAAAAGTAATAGTGATATTTTTGAGATAATTTACAAATAGTTGTTGTGAAGAGGTGGTAAGCAGATTATTATCGCGCCGCTTTATGACAGGAGACGGGTATCAGGTGGCAAAACAGCCTCAATTTTTTTTATAAAAGTTGAATTTTAGTGTTGTTGAGGCATAGGTACTCAAGTATATTTGCGAGCTTTCGAAAATGAGAGCGGAGAAAGCAAATATTTCTCCTTGATATTTGAAAATTGGGTATGCACGGTCTAGGTCAATATGAGGTATCTCATTTGACGATACCGACAATTACAATGAGTTAAAAATAGTAAAATGAAATAGAGTCATAAACAAACTACAATGGAGAGTTTGATCCTGGCTCAGGACGAACGCTGGCGGGGTGCTTAACACATGCAAGTCTAAGGAGAACGAATTCTTCGGAATTTTATTAAACTGGCGAACGGGTGAGTAACGCGTAGACAACTTGCCCAAAGAT
>JABIFX010000153.1 GCA_018650445.1 Fidelibacterota bacterium | reverse complement strand
TATTTCTTCATCGGTCCAATTCACTTCGCGTCTTCATACCCTTTACAAATAAACAAAGTGGGTCATTCAACCCACTTTGCGGGCGAAATATATTCGGGGAGAGCCCTGATTGCAAGTTCAATAATTGCAATTATTTCTCCAGCACTTTGCCTTCTAAATATTTCACCTGTTCCAAGAATTTTCCTGTCGGTTTTTCTTTTAGAAGTTCTTTCACAATATTATCAGCTCTGGTGACATTTCCATCAGCGATATATGCGTAGCCTGCCTGCAGCATGGCATACTCAGAAACGACACCTTCGTTTAAGGCACCAACATCACTATAAAGTGAGGCAGCATCGCCATAATTTGATTCTTTTTCAAAAATATATGCCAATTTCAATTTTCCAGCCAGCATGAGCTGTTTATCTGAGCTATTTGCCAATGTTGTAAACAAATCTCTGGCACCAGTTAGATCATTTTCCTGCAATCTGGCAACACCAAGTTGGTAGGTAGCCTGAGATATAGCAACGTTATCACCATATTCATTAACGACACGCTCAAGTTCGGCAAGAACATTCTCATCCATTGAAACAACAGCAGCGATAGTGGCTCTTGTGCTTGCCAGCATGGCTTCGCTACGAGTGGTTTCCAGATTATTCATCCAACCCCATGCTAAAACAATAATAACAGCTACTGCTACAGCTCCAGTTATGATCTGCTTACTGTTTTCCTCGTAGAACTGTTGTCCTTTTTCAAGGGTATCCAGCAATGGATCGTGCTTTAATTCTTTTTTAGTTAGTTTCTTTTTTGGCGTCAACATCGGATACTATATCCCTTCAAAATTACTATTGTCAATAATGAACCCCGGCTCCAGCCTCATGGGTTTTTTCGTACCCCTGAGGTGATTCGAACACCTGACCTACGCTTTAGGAAAGCGTTGCTCTATCCTGCTGAGCTACAGGGGCATTGTCTATGGATCTTCACGAGAACCCGCTCCTGGCAAGATTTCAAACTCGTGGACCCATCTAAAACCCGTCTTCGCATGGAGGGCTTCGCCGAGGTTATCCGCCAATTTTTCAGGTGTGATATCGCGACGAAACAGGACTTCCGCATCATTTCTGGGAAAACCCAGTTTATTCAGCGAAGGCGGATAAAAAGCACGCCAATATAATCGAGCATACAGGGGCACAAAAGGGATTTACTGGTAAAGATTAAACAGTTCAGAATAAACAAAAGACCGGTAAAAACCGGCCTTTTATAAAAATTGCATCTGACTTGTGGTGCTTAGGTTCTTATCTCTAAACCTCCAAATGCGACTGTGCAGTTCAGTGTAATGTTCACAGCACCTTCTCCACCACCCTTGGACTTGTCCTCAACCCCGCCAAATATTGGGGTGCCAGTGACGATGACATTCCAGTCTTCAGGTACCCGGATCTCTGCTCCACCAAACAAAGCGGTAACATTTACCACGCACCCCGAGTCAATGGCTTTTGCATCGGTCAAGTCAATCTCTACTCCCCCGAACAGAGCCATAACATTGGCTCCCTTAAAAGCCTGGCTATGAATCTTCTTTTCAACACCCCCAAATATTGCAGTGGCGTTGATAAAATCATCATCTTCAGATGTAACTGTTGAAAAGGATAGACCGGGCTTCCCTTTTGATTTCAGCAGCATGGATACACCAACATAAAGAATTGCCAGTGGCCAGAGCTTAAAGATGCTACCCCAATTGATAAAATCCAGAGTTGCAGATAGCAGAACGAGACCGATTATAAAGAGAATAGATCCGTTGCGACGATCGTCACTCTTTAACTTCAAAAAACCTGCTACGATGAGGATGACAGGCCACTACTCGCTCAAAAAATGACCGAGATGCATAATATTCAGACTTTGTAAAAGAAAAATGGCGCCGATGGCGATGATAACAATGGCAATCCATGATTGCTGGTTACTTTTTCCAGGTAACTTATCAGTCATTTAATTCAACTCCTTATATTCAAGATTTGATTTGTAAAAATACAATCAAAACCTGTTTTAGCCCAACGGTATTTTAAGTGAAATAACAAAATTTGAATTATTTCCCTGGATTCGAGCCATGACACCATTCTGTTTGTCATCTGCACCGAACCATTTCAGCTCTGAACGGGTAACCGTCCAGGCAATCAATGATCCTGATATCGCTCCAGTTAGGATGTCTGTAAAATAGTGCATATCGCCTGCAACCCTCAAATACGCAGTTAATCCTGCCATTCCAAGGAGAGTTGACCAAATGGCAGCGTCATGTTGGGGGTAGGCGCGACTCAATATCATGGAATTAGCGACTGCCTGTGAAAAGGCGACACTACTATGACCGCTGAAAAAAGAAGTAAAATCTGTGGGGCCCTCTGCAGTTCGTGTCCCGTAATGATGGTAGGGTCGTTCCCTGGCAGCACCGATTTTCACGAGATTGGTCATGATGCTGTTTACAGCAAATACACGAGCATTAATCAATAATGCCAGCTCTGTATCATCAGCTAGCACAGGTCCCCAGAGAATACTTGACAGGCTGACACCATAAAGCAGTCTTTCACTCCAGGCTCTAGCCCCATCCTGATTGTTGACACCAACCCAGATTTTATCACGCATATATCTGTCAATGGAATTGGGAGCGCTAAATCGAGGCGTCTCAGGAACAAAATGTGTTTTCCCATAAAGCTCAAGCCCAAGAGCTAACCCCATTCCTGAGCCTGAAATGAGCCAATCTTTCGTGGAAATCCCTTGACCATAGTTTGGAGTGGTCTGCAGGAGAAAGACACATAGGATAAGCAATATTCTAATTCGAGACTTGATACAAGCACTCCGATTCATTCCGTTTAATTCACTTATTTCAGCAGAACATCAATCATGATTTTCTGTCCACCATCCAGCATCGTGGGATCAAACATAAGCGCTCCGTCTAAACTGGAATGGCATTCACATTTTTGCTGATGGTCATGATTCTGGATGGTGTGTTTGAGTAGTTCCAATGCACTTCCCAAACTCTCGCTGTATCGCTTAAGTAACTGTGGTACAGTGACATGTTGGTTTGGATCATCCATCCAGCAGTCGTAATCTGTAGGAATAGCCACAGTTGAGTAACACATCTGTGCTTCTCTGGCCAGGAAGGCTTCTGGGATATTAGTCATGCCGACTAAATCACACCCTGCTGCATCTCGCATAAAGAAACTTTCAGCCCGTGTTCCTAGTCGAGGACCATCTACACAGCCGTAGGTCAAATTATTATGGATAGGTAATTTCAGTGTCTTACCAGAACTAAATATCTGGTTGCGAAGTACAGTGCAAACCGGTTCAGCTGAACTTATGTGAGCCACCAGTCCGTCTCCGAAAAAACTCTTAGGGCGTCCATCTTTTACAAAATCAAAATATTGTGAGGGTAGAGCAAATTCACCGGGTTTGATATCCTCTCTAAGACTTCCAGTTGCTGAAAAAGAGATAACTCTGGTGACTCCCACCGATTTGAGAGCCCAGATATTCGCCCTATAATTAACTTCAGAGGGTAAAAATTGATGAGCTTCACCATGCCTCGGCAAAAATACAATATCCTCATCGCCTACTTTTCCGAATGAAAGTTTGGCAGAGGGTTCTCCAAATGGAGTTCCCACGATCCTGCTATCAAGAACTTGCATCCAATCCACCTTGTACAGACCTGTACCACCGACAATCCCCAGCATCCAATAGTCTCCCCTATTTCGGAACAGAAAGTTGAGATTAATTCACAGGTTTAATCTAATCTCGAAATGATTGAGTAGTAACTATTTCACCGCCAGCGGGGCTTTACACCTAGTTTATACCTTCTGGTGAAGACATAGAGGACAATCGTGAATGAAAGGTTTCTTCAGAGAAGGATCCCAGAAACCAAAGCTTGTTATTGACCCAGATGGAAGGTGTAATCCCCCCTATGGTTCGACGATTGTCTTCACTATCAGCAATATCCACAACACGCAGGACCATTCCAGGATAGAGTTCACGACTTTCCAATAATGACTTTAATGTCTCATAACTGAAGTTGCACCCATCACGGACAATGATTTCTACTATGATTTGATCTGACTCAGTATTGATGTTTTCCATGCCTTAATCTAGACAGCGCCCAGAAGTCGGACTGTCATATTGCAGACATGTAAGTGAAACAGAGTTATAACTCAGGATTCAAGCTGGTCGAGGTCACCCTTAAGTTGAAGGAATCGGCGGGAGAACTTAATTACATCCTGTTCAGCCAATTCGTTCAAGACTTGATTTACAGTCTGCCTGGCCGTGGCAGTGAGATCAGCAATCTCCTGATGAGTAAGAAATGGTCGCACCATCCACCCGTCCACCATTTTTTTCCCAAAAGTTTCGACATAGCGGTGTAGAAATGAAGTAATCCTCTGACTGGCATTTTTGAAAACTAAATCTTCAACATGGGCTTGAATCTTGCGTAAACGCCAGCCGATAAACTTGTTTACACTCAGGGTCAGTTTGGGACTTTTCTCCATGAGATCCTGAAAATCGCGTTTGTCCATAGCACATACTACCGCATCTTCAACTACTTCAGCAATATTGTCATGGGTTTCCTGTCCCAGGATAGCGCTTTCCCCAAATATTTCACCGGGACCCAAAAGTTGAAGCGTTGTAGTTTTACCATCTTCGGAGAGTCTGTAAATCTTAATTTTACCTGCCTTAAGAAAATAGATGGTATTTGATGCATCTTCTGGAAAGTAGATAATTTCCTTTTTTGAATTGTTTTGCATGCTTGTATTCTGAGCAAGCTCCATCATCATCTTGGGACTCATTCCCTCAAGCATATTGAAATTCTGTAAATACCATAATTTGGTTTTTTCAGCCATGATCTATTTCTCTCCTATGTACTATAGGGAATCAAGTCAAACAACAGTTGGTACCGTCACAGATTAGCCACTTCAATAATTTGATTCCTGGTTGGTGATATAATAGTTGTACGACTTGTTTATTCAAGTTCATAGTTGGGTATACAGAAACGGCTCCACTATGGGAGCCGTTTCAATTACATATAATAATGAATCAGATTTAGCTGAGGGGTTCAAACCTCGCCTGGAAAAACCTGAGGTATTCAGGTTCATACGTGAACTGGAGTCCTGTAATCTGTGCCCTTCTTTCATACACATCGGCAATGGATTCAGCGACGACATCCATGTGTGCCTGTGTATAGACACGGCGAGGGATTGTGAGACGAACCAGTTCCAGCTTGGGACGGTTATGGTCACCAGTCTCTTTATTTCTACCAGCGGAGATGATTCCTCGCTCCATACTCCTGACACCACTCTCGATATAGATTTCAGATGCCAGTGTCTGGGCTGGGAAAACATCTTGTGAAAGGTGGGGCAGGAATTTCTTAGCATCTAGAAAGACACCGTGACTTCCAATAGGTCTCACGACAGGGATGCCAAAGCCAATCAGTTTATCTCCTAAATACTCAGTCTGTCCTACACGGGCACGCATATGGTCATCCTGTACAGATTCCTTGATACCGATGGCCAGGGCTTCCATGTCTCGTCCCGCCATACCGCCGTATGTATGTAAACCCTCATATACAACGACCATATTCTGGGCTTGGCGATAGACATCTTCGTTATTCGTGGCCATAAAACCACCGATATTGACGATAGGATCCTTTTTGGCACTCATGGTTGCATGATCTGTTAGTGAGCAAATTTCAAAGACGATTTCCTGGACGCTCTTATCAGCATATCCTGCTTCACGTTCCTTGATAAACCAGGCGTTCTCTGCTACTCGAGTCATGTCGTGGACAATATCGATACCATGCTTGGTTGTGTATTCACGCAACTCTTTAATATTCTGAAGTGAGATGGGTTGTCCACCGGCCATATTGACTGCCGTGGCAATACAGATATACGGAATTTTATCTGCACCTACCTTTTTAACAAGGTCATCCAATTTTTTCAGGTCAACATTGCCTTTAAAGGGATGTTCACTCTCAGTATCATGAGCTTCATCAATGATGACATCCACGAAAGTACCACCAGCAAGTTCCTGATGTAGACGGGTTGTTGTGAAATACATGTTGCCGGGTATATAATCGCCATCCTTGATAAGAATCTGCGACATCATATGTTCAGCTGCTCGTCCCTGGTGTGTTGGGATGATATATTTGTAGGAATAATAGTCCTGAATTGCTTTTTCCAGGTTATAAAAATTGCGGCTACCAGCATAAGCTTCATCACCAAGCATCATGCCTGCCCATTGACGATCACTCATTGCGTTCGTGCCACTATCTGTGAGCAGATCGATGTATACATCCTCTGATCTCAGTAAAAAGGTGTTATAGCCAGCTTCTTCGATTGCCTTGATTCGATCTTCCCGAGAAGTCATCGTCAAGTGTTCGACCATTTTAATTTTCCAAGGCTCCGCCCAAGATTTTCTGTAGGTCATTGTAATTCTCCATCCATAAAACGTGTGTAATCTGTTATTGTACGAAATGCCCTGGGTACGACACAAAGTGGATGTACCCACCATTTCGTAATCAGAACTGGAATAAGGGATAGTTTCTGAATCCAGCTCAATGAGATATCAAGCAAGAAGCGTTCCACGTTGAATATCATGAGTTGATATCAAAACACCTCTTGAAGCAATATCTTTGCCAGAGGTGTTTGTGGGGTGTGTGAAGTATTATTATAGTTTAGAGGACAGCGAAATCCGGTTCAGCAACAGGAAAAGGTATGCTGATAGTGCCATCGTCAATGTAGAGCATATATATTGAACTCGCAGGTATCGTCTCACGCCGCAAAGTTTTTCCAGTGAAGTACTGGACTTCCTTGCCACCAATATCAAGAATGATACTTGGAATTCTAGTTCCATCATTTAGCTCGATGATATCAGTGAGTGATTCTGGATCTTTACCCTTTAACAAGGAATACAGATTTATGTCCATATTTGTCTCCAAAATTTGGACCTGACTACGCTGTATTAGCTGAGTGGTATTAGCAGCAGCATCTTGAATGTAGAAGTAACTCTCATCGGCTTCGATAAGTTCTCCACTTCTGGATTTCTGATCTGGATCTATAATATTGATAGAAATTGCTTTTTTAAAGCTGCCATCCACATAGTCGAGATTATTTGAATTGGCTATAACTGTGGAAGCGAGGAGTGCTATCATTGTGATCGTACTTGTTATGTTCATTTCGCTTCCTTTCGAAAAGACCTTCTGGTCTTGAGTGGAAGCATGTTAGCCTATTGAGTGACTAGAAGTAATCAGGCTTACCCTATTGTTTTAGGTAGATTTACCTTAGTGGTGAAAAATATTACGATGGAATTAGCTATGGGAATACTAGGGAATGACTATCCAATATGGTGAGTAATAGATACAACAATCCCCTTCCACAATATTCCCTGCATCATGGAAGGGGACTCGAATTTGGTTCGAATTACTCTAGTTTTTCAAATTACTGTGTTACCACCAAATTGTGTAAAGCACTGCCAGAATTGCAAAGATTCCAATTGCCCCTACATTGAAGATGGTATCTGTGTGAAAAAGGTCCTTGTCAATTTTGATTGCCTTGGCAGAGACGCCCTTCTTCTCAATCAAAGTAATGGCTACAGCGATGATGGTGTTATTTAAGGCTCTTGAACTGATTTGGAGTGAATTTATTATCATATTCATATAAAGCAAATTCACATACTGAGAGTCATTCATCCTATACCTAACAGGTGGACAACTGTCCTTGAGCATCCTCGTAGATCAGAATTTAAAATATTTTAAAAGGATTGAACCGTGTTGAGGTGGAGTGTTCTCATCTGTACAGCGTGCCATCAATAAAAATTGGATGACATTCAAATCAAAAGTTAGCCTGCAGTCACCCGATCAACTACTGCCATCAAATCTTCAGTATTGAAGGGCTTATTGATTGAATCATCTGCTCCAAGAAGTAGAGCATCTTTCAGATAGGAATCAACATATCCCGTCATGGCAATTATTTTGACAGTATTGGATTGCTTTCTAATTTTTCTTATTGTTTCAATGCCCTCGACCCGTGGCATGACGATATCAGTGATGACAAGATCTGTTGGATGACTTTGAAACTTGGCAATGCCCTCCCGACCATCGCTGGCAGTGATGACATCATAACCCTGTTCAACAAAAAATGCGATTAACACATCCCTGATGGATTTCTCATCATCAACAATAAGGATAGTTTTGGGATGATCACTTTGTATATGCAAGTCTGATTCTCTCTCCTGTGATTTCAGCATTCTTAACCGCTCTATAATTACTCTGATTTGTAGGCCTTTGAAAGGACTTAATCTTAATGATAGAATCCATCTAATGTTCAAATCATGTGCCAAACTTAATTTTGCTTGCATTATACTGAATCTAGTCAAAGTTTGGCGCATGGTCTCAATCCACATCATTGACGATGACTCCGAGATCAGGGAGGTTCTTAGGGAACTCTTTGAATCGGACGACTATGAAATATCCACCTTCAACTCGGCTGAGGATGCCCACCCATATATTCTACGTGAAAATCCAGACTTAATCCTGTTGGATATTGGACTGCCAGGTATGGATGGACTCACCTATCTTGAGAAGCTGAAAAATGAATTTGAGGACGTGGAAGTCATCATGATTACGGGTCAGGCAGATCTACGATCAGCTATCCGTGCCATTAAGCTGGGTGCCATGGATTACATCCGCAAACCCATTGATCCAGATGAATTAAAGATCCAGGTCAATCAAGCCATTGACCGACGCAAAAAACGTGAACAGCTGAACTATCTTCAAATCAAGAGTCATCTTCAGTTCGGTGACATCGTGGGTACCAGTGAACCCATGCAAAAGGTTTACCAGTTTATCTATCAGGTTGCGGAATCTTCTAAGACTACCGTGCTGGTCCGTGGCGAGACCGGGACAGGCAAGGGACTGGTGGCGCGTTCGATTCATTATCAGAGCCCCCGGGCAAAAAATCCTTTTATCGAAGTGAATTGCTCTGCGATCCAACCCAGCCTGCTTGAATCAGAACTGTTTGGCCATGAGGCCGGCGCCTTTACAGATGCAAAGAATAGAAAAAAAGGACTGCTGGAACTGGCCCATGATGGAACTTTCTTCCTTGACGAGGTTGGCGATATGAACCTGGCATCACAGTCCAAGCTCTTAAAAGTTCTGGAGGAGAAAACTTTTCGGCGTGTTGGTGGTACTAAAGAGATCAAAATTGATGCCCGCATTATTAGCGCTTCATCACGCGATCTGTTGCAGCTAGTGGAGGAGAAAAAATTCAGGGCAGATCTATATTATCGCCTCAATGTGGCATCTGTACGGCTCCCAGCCCTTCGAGAGCGTGGTGATGATATCCTGATCCTGGCTAATTACTTCCTGGATGTATTCAATAAAGAATTTAAACGTAATATCAAAAGCATCTCACCTGACGCCCAGAAAATGTTAACGAGGCATGCCTGGGTCGGCAATGTCCGCGAGATCCGGAACGTCATAGAGCGAGCGGCGTTATTCGAGCAGAGTGATGTGCTTTCACCACAGACCATCAGCCTCCAACATATCAACCCGAATGAAGGGGCTTCGGTCACAATTGATGTAGATGTAAATCAGGGTTATCAGCTTCCTGAAGAAGGAATTTCGCTGGAAGAATTTGAGCAGTATTTGTTGAAACAGGCACTTGAGCGTTCTGGTGGCAATAAGACCAAAGCCGCCGCGCTGCTTGGTCTTAGCCGGGAGACAATGAAATACCGATTGAAAAAATTCAAACTTTGCTGAAAGAACATTGCTGAGCGCATCGATTGAAATGGATAGCGAGTGAGTGGGGTTATGGAAAACATTAAAAACAACAGCCAACCGGACCTTATCGACATTGAGGCGTATGAGGAATTGATGGAGTTGGTCTTTGCCTATACCGCTACTGCGCATGATTTTGGCTTTACTCATAAGATGAACAATCGTTTCACTTCCCTTTCAATGAATGCATCGTTTTTAAAGCAAGCTCTTCAGAACGAAGACTACGATAAAGCCATAGCAAAGGCCTCTCAGGTCTCCGAGTCCATCAACAATCTGGTAAAATTTTCACAAGATCTTATGAACACTGACCTGATACATGCAGAGCGCCAACAGCTCGAATTCCCCAGCATGATATCTGATGTGGCTGAAACCCTTCTGAAACTACCCACTTTTAAAGGTATTGAGATTAAGCAAGACCTTTCCACTAAAAGAATTAGTACCACAACGAATCCAGGGGTCATTTGGATATTTCTGTACACTTACTTGAAACACACCAAGCGTCACGAGATCAATGGTCCCATTCTTTTGAGTACTGCCTTTGATAAAGAGCAGGATCAGTATATTATCAAAACGGATGTGAATCAGGTATTGAAAGCTCCAGGTTCAAAACCAAAAGAATCCGGACTCGCATTCCCGTCTGCGGGTGAAATGCCTTTCCGTTATCTCGCTAGAGTGATCCGTAATGTTTCCACTAAAATCGAAATGATTCATCGCGCGGAACGTTCTTTGAGCTTGGAACTCAGGCTCGATCTATCATCTCATTAGTTACTGGTTGATATAAACCGGTTTTTATCACCCATTACGGTTCAGATAGACCACTCTTCTTTTATTAAACAAACCCCCGATTCAAGAATAAGGGCCAGATTTTATCCCATGGAGCGTGTTTTTTATTAATTTTTATCTAAAAATCTATAAATAATCTACTGATCACCTTAAAACATTATATTACAGCGTTGTATAAAGAATTCTAATTACTCAATAACGCATAAACCGGTCACAATTCCCCCCATTTATCTGCACCTTTTAGCACCTGCAGAGAACCTAGATCTCAAATTGGCATGAAAATTGGCCTTGCTATACTCAGCCTAATCATAGTATCTTGTGTCTATTGCTTAAAGTTTTGCATTAAGAAACTCGCGAAAATACTCTTTGATTAGGCTAAATGAACTTGTAAAAGTTCGTAGTCGAAATAAGCACGAGTTCGCGATTGCGAAGTCTTGACCGTTTTGGGTATATGAAAAAATAATTAGCTACACTCGTTAATGATAAAATGAAAGTTTGTTAACGATTAATTATATGGTAATTGTTTAGGAAGGAATTATCTCATGAAACATCGCAATTGGATGCGGGCCGTTGTACTGACCTTGTCAGTTTCGGTTCTTTACTTCTGTTCCGCAAATCCGCTTGATCCCGACACAGAAAGTGATGTGTCTCTGACGAAAGGAATCCCAGCGGACCAGATCAACTGGGCTGGCTGGAACCCTGAAGTCACTACGGCACTTGAAGAAGTGCAGGATAATGACCTGGCTCGAAGGAGCCGGGGATATGAATCTAAGAGGATACATAACCACAGTGGCGGACACGTTGGTGGCCGCAAAACATTTGGGAACCGGGTTGATGTACCCGAAAATGCTTTTGAGCAACATATATTGAATATGAGTGTTCGAGTACTCCATCTTGATAGATCCGGTCAAACAGCTGCTGGTGTTGAATTCCTGCCAAGCAGACACTATGATGCTGATATGCAAATTACACTTAGTTGGGCATTTCTAGACGTTGAGGGTGATGAATGGGAAAATCTCAACCTACAGCCCTACTATAGTGAAGATCTTGGAAGTACATGGTTTCCCGTTGAGGGATTCACTGTCGACCCAGATGCAAAGACCATCTATTTTAATATTGACCATTTCACGCGATATGGATGGGGTCTTGACGAGGATGATTAGACGTGCACATAAAGCATGTCAACCTATTTACTACTATGCAAACAGACATAAATAAAGAAGACATATATTATGGGTGATACAAATTTACAATCATTCCTGAGAGCCGTTCACAAACTGGCTGTTGAAAGATGTGGGCAAGAATTTGCCGATTATCTGATACGACTGCGCAGTGAGCGTGAGAGGCTACTCAAGAAAAGTTGGAAGAAAACACCACCCGAGAATTTGGGAAACGAGACTGAAGTATTCAGAGAGATCGATTTTGATACGATCCAACTTCATTCCTCCAAATTCCTGGAAGAGCGGCAGTATCTTGAATTGCTTTACGAGATAGCGAAGATCGCCATTCCCTATGGCCAATTTCATAAGGCTCAGCAACTGCTACTGGCGGTGAAGGATCATTCCGGTCTAAAAAAGGATGAACACTTTGCTGTACAGGTCCATCAGCGACTGGGTGATATTTCATTTTACCTCTCAGATTTCAATACAAGCTTAACTGAATATGAGCTCTGTATGGATTACTACAAAAAGCTCAAGGATCCCAAGCAACTCACCGGAATCATGACTTCCATGGGAGTTGTCCTCGTTGAGAAGGGTGAGATTGACCGGGCCGAAAGCCTCATGCAAGAAGCCAAGGCACTTGCAACAGAGTTTCAACTCAACAAGAAATTGGTCAAGATCAACCTAAACCTGGGAAATATCTATCACATAAAGGGTTCCTATGATGACTCACTAAGCCATCTAACGCAAACTCTAGGGCTCCTGGGTGAAAAAAATGGTGATCGATCCCTACGGGCGAGAATCCTGCACAATATTGGGCTTGCCTACAAGGCCAAGCACGATGATAAAAAAGCGATGCAATGCTTCAATAAGAGTATCGATCTTTCAGTAACTTCTGAAAATTACTACATGAAAAGTCTCACCTATCTGGAGAAATCTGAACTCCTATATCGCAAGGATGATCTATCAGCTGGAACTGCGTTGGCAACATCCGCTTTTCAGGCATTCTCAGAGTTCGGTGATCGTATCAGTATAGGCGAAACCTACAAGATCCTTGGTATGATCTCCGGAAAACGGAAGAACTACCGTACTGCCCAGGCATTCCTGGAAAACAGTCTCAGGATATGTAAAGACCACAACAGTCCATTGAATGTTGGTCAGACCCAGGTTGAGCTGGCCCGTCTCTTCTTAGAGCAAGGAGATACTGGAAAGGCTATCGATCTGCTCAAAGATGCCAAAGCGAGTTTCGTAGATATGCATGCACTAGACCGGGTAACTGAAGTTGAGAGTGAGTTATCTGCCTTAATGACGTAGCGTTCTAAGCTGCACCTGCGGAAATCGCACCTAGATAGCGGTTATCAGACCTACCCCAAGCACGAAATAGTGTTTAGGGTAGGTCTGCGGGTTTCAGGCTCAACTAGATTTCTATCAGCTTCGGCAAGGGAATCACTTGCTTAGTAATATTAAAAAGTCAAATTATTCAATGATCAGACTGCTATCATGCAGTCTCTTTAATTATTTATAAGGTAGGCAATGGAGCCGCAAGAGAACAAACTAAGCATTCATGATGTCTTGGATCATCTGACAGATATGATCGCCTTAACCGATACAGATTATCGGATCATTGATGCAAATATATCTGCCAATATAATTATTGGACAAGGGAATGAACTCAGCGGTTTAAAATGTCATAAAGTGATACATGACAAGGATGAACCCTGTGACAACTGTCCCCTACCCGAATCTCTGGAAACAGGGAGCTTGATAAACTCAAATTATTTTGATGAACGCTACGGTGAATTCTTTGAAGAACGCACTCATCCCATAGTTGATGATGATGGTGGCTTCGTGGGATTTATTATTACGATACGTAACATCAGTGACATCAGGGCAGCCGAGGATGAATCTGCGCAATCCAGGCGACTCGCCTCCATTGGTAAGTTGACGGCCGGAGCAGCACACGATTTCAACAATGTCATGGCAGAGTTGATGGGACAAATTCATCTCATCAAAAAGACTGCTAGTGACCCCACTCTGCTCAAGCAGTTGGATCTGCTTGAACGCTCCACCCGAACCGGTTCGGATACAATTCGACGCATGTTGGACTTTGCCCGTGGTGGCAGGGTCACTGAGATGGAAACACTGGATACCGCGAGCCTCATGCAAAATGTAGTCTATATGACACAGGCCAGATGGATGGAAGTGCAGCAAAAGGCAGGCGTTCTTATATCCACAGTAAGTGATTTTGAACCCGATCTGTATATTGCAGGCAGTCAATCTGAAATAATCAACGCTGTTACCAACCTGATATTTAATGGCGTCGATGCCATGCCGGATGGGGGTATCCTCACCATGTCTACTTCTGAGCATAATGGCAAGGTCCTCATCAGTGTCCAAGATACAGGGACCGGTATGACCAAGGAGGTCCAAAGCCGCATCTTTGATCCCTTCTTCAGCACGAAGGGAAGCTCAGGTACTGGTCTCGGCTTAAGTGAGGTCTATGGTACCATCAAACGCCATGATGGGGATATCTTAGTTGAGAGTGAAGTCGGGGTGGGGACCAAAATCAGCCTTGTTTTCGATAAGGTTGAGAACAAACAAGAAAAAGTACTTGACGTGGCAATCGAGGTCCCTCCCATCAGAATCCTCGCTGTGGATGACAATGAATTCATCATTGAGATGCTCACTGAACTACTCACTGATAAAGGACATACCGTTTCTACACACACTTCCACAACTGAGGCTTTCACTGAATTTACAAACAACGAGTATGATCTGGTCATCACAGATATGGAAATGCCTGAAATGGGCGGTCGGGAATTCGCAGAATTGATTAAGTCAAGAAGGAAGGATATTCCGGTTCTGCTGCTGTCAGGTTGGCCAATTTTCCTTGAAGAGGAACCACACCTGGCAGAATTTATTGATTTTGCCCTGGCGAAGCCGTTTACAGTTGAGGATATTCAGAATGTTATTTTGCAGGCTCTACATTTGAGCGATTAGTTCAAGGGCACTCCAGAAGCGTCCCACCTCCGCTTTACCCATCTTAATTGCGTCCCAAAGCTCCTGAAAAAGCATCAAGCCAAATGTTTTAGTTTAAATGAATCGCAGTTCTATTGTCGAGATGATGGGTATCCAGCAAATCCCCTAATTGGTCCAATGAATATGGTTTTTGCAAATACCCGGTGAATCCCACTTCCTCGTAATCCCCAATCACGCGTTCATCATGAGCCGTCATTGCGATCATGGGTGTGTCTTTAAAATCCTGCTTCGTTTTTAACAGGGCACCCAATTCCAGTCCAGAGATTCCGTCCCCAAGTGATACATCTAGAAACACACAAGATACATCTTCGCGATCATCAATTAATTGTAATGCTTCCTCGCCGGTCTCTGCGTATATCGCTTCAACATTTCTGTTCTTCAACATATGCTTGAGTATCAAAGTCCAACCTTTGTCATCTTCAACTACCAGTAACGTCTTTTTTGTGTTCAGGTATTCCATTCTATTTTCCTTATCAGTTTAGAAATAGGCAGATACAGCTATTGAGGTTGTCTCATTAGTTGTCGCATAGTTGAATTTGTAGCCCGTCAACTTGTCATAACCATCATCATAGGTGCCATTTTCGTTGGTATCTAGATATACAAAAGCAGTGAGGTTGCCCTCAGCACCAGATCCCAGGACAAATTTCTGAGTGGTCTTCTTGTTGGCTACAATTGGGAATTGATCAAGAACATCAATGGCTAGGCCTTCGCCATTTGAATAGCATCCATCGGATATAGCCAGATACCAATCACCTTCTTCTGAAAAATAGGTATCATCTGTCCAGATCACGCCTGCATCCACATATCGAGGATTTTCACAATTGCTTAAAACCAGGGCGATTAAAATGGTTGAAATGATGTTTATATTTTTCATGTCGGGCTCCTTGAATGTGATTTCCTTGACACTACCAGGTTAAGCATCAAGTCAATCTGACAAGTAAGGTTTACCCTAATTGTTGACGAGAATAACCCTCAAAGCGATTGCAGATTTTGATTAATCCCTCGACTTCCCCATCTCTTGCACCTCTCCACGTACAAGAAATGAACCCGCTCAATGACCATTTAAACAGAACAAGTCTTGTTAATTATTGGGATAACAGATGGAGTGTACTATTTTGATTCAAAGGGAGTATCAAACTGGAATCAATTAAAGAAATAAACGGTAGTGTTGAACACAATCAAATCCCTGAACGCCTCGCTTCTACAGAGGGAAATTTCTATTCCGTAGACTCGCTAGCATCAGATCCCGGAATGAATTCCAGAATTCAAAGATTACGAAAAATCAGTTTTGAAGCGCAACCAAGCCTATCAATTGAGCGAGCATTACATCAGACGGCTTTTCATAGAGAACACTATGGGAAACAATCAACTCCTGTGTTCAGGGCAATGACATTTCTAGATCATTGTCAGAAAAAGACACTATATCTCGGAGAAGACGAACTCATAGTTGGTGAACGTGGACCTGCACCGAAAGCGGTTCCTACATTCCCCGAATTGACCTGTCACAGTGTAGAAGATTTCAAGGTTCTAAACACACGCGAGAAGCAACCATATACCATCAGTCAGGAGGATATTAACACTTACGCTGAAGAAGTCATTCCTTACTGGAAAGGTAGAACACAGCGTGAGCGAATTTTTAATCACGTTCCAGAGACATGGCGTCGAGCTTATGAGGCTGGGGTTTTTACTGAATTTATGGAACAGCGAGCTCCCGGACACACAGCTCTCGACGGGAAAATATATAAGCAGGGTATGCTCGATTTTAAGCAGGAAATACAAGCTCATATAGATACTCTAGATTATCTGAACGATCCTGAAGCGAATGATAAAGCTGAGCAGCTGCACGCCATGAACATCTCTTGTGATGCTGTGATTCTTTTCGCAGAACGACATGCTGATCTGGCTGAGTTAAAAGCCAAAACTGAAAATGATCCCCTAAGGAAAGCGGAGCTCTTAACCATAGCCGAGGTCTGCCGCTGGGTCCCCGCCAATGCACCACGTAATTTTTGGGAAGCATTGCAGATGTATTGGTTTGTTCATCTTGGAACTATTACAGAACTCAATGGCTGGGATGCTATGAACCCTGGTCATTTTGACCAACATCTCGCGCCCTTCTATGAAAGAGAATTGGCTGAAGGATCTTTGTCACGGGAACAAGCCAAAGAATTACTATGTTGTATCTGGATAAAGGTCAATAATCAGACTGCACCACCCAAAGTTGGGATTACGGCCAAAGAAAGCGGCACGTACAATGATTTCACCAACATCAACATTGGTGGGTTAAAACCTGATGGCTCTGATGGCGTCAGTGATGTTTCATATCTCATGCTGGAGGTTATTGAGGAGCTGCATCTACTACAGCCAGGCTCATCTGTGCATATCAGCCCACAAACACCGGACAAATTTCTACACACAGCCTCTAAAGTAATTCGCCAGGGTCATGGCTATCCCTCCATATTCAGTCCGGAAACGTATATCGCAGAAATGGTAGCAATGGGTAAGTCTCTGGAGGATGCCCGAGAGGGAGGCTGCAGTGGTTGCATTGAGGTTGGAGCTTTTGGTAAAGAAGCGTATCTCTTAACCGGTTATTTGAATGTCCCCAAGATTCTTGAAATAACTCTAAATAATGGTCTGGACCCATTAACAGGGAAACTTGCCGGGATCAAAACGGGTAAACCAGATGATTTCTACTCATATCAGGATGTTTATGATGCATTTCTGAAACAGCTCAATTTTATAGTTGATCAAAAAATACGGGTGAGCAATTATATCGACACCATGTTCGCAAAATACGCCCCTGCTCCCTTTCTTTCAGTTGTGATTGACGATTGCATTGCAAAAGGTCGAGATTATTACAATAGTGGCCCCAGGTATAATACAAACTATATCCAGTGCACCGGTCTTGGTACTATTACCGACAGTCTATCAACCATCAAGAAACATGTATTTGAGAATCAGACCATCAGCATGGATCAATTGCTGCTGGCTGTTGCCAATAACTTTGAAGGTGAAGAAAAGCTCAGGCAAACCATCGTCAATAGGACCCCATTTTTTGGGAATGACGATGATTATGCGGACGATATTGCGCTTCAGGTTTACGAGGACCTTTTGGCGGCCATCGATGGTAAACCAAATACGAAGGGTGAAGCTTTCCACCTCAATATGCTGTCCACCACTTGCCACATCTATTTTGGTAAAGTGCTGGGTGCAACTCCAAATGGTCGATTGGCAGGAAAGTCAATTTCTGATGGAACCTCTCCCTCCCACGGATGTGATGTCAATGGACCCGCCGCTGTGATCCGCTCATTAACCAAATTGGATCATACCCGATCAGGCGGGACACTACTGAATCAGCGATTTCTCCCCAGTCTGTTAAAACGAGATAAAGATATTAAAAAACTAGGAAATCTGATCAGAACCTATTTCAAGCTTGGTGGACACCACATTCAATTTAATGTGGTTGATACTGCCACTCTGCGGGCGGCCCAGGCAGCACCTGAAGATTATAAAGATTTGCTTGTTCGCATGGCAGGCTATAGTGATTATTTCAATGACATGAATGAAGATCTTCAGCAGGAAGTAATCGATCGCACTGAGAATGAATCCTTTTAGATTGAATTGTTGAAATTTCTTCAGGATGAATCCAAGCCTCATATTTGATATTAAACGATATGCCATCAATGATGGTCCTGGTGTCCGGACAACCGTTTTTTTCAAAGGCTGCCCCCTCCATTGTGAATGGTGTCACAATCCTGAGAGTTATTCAGCACAAAAACAAAAACTATATAGTAAAGAGAAATGCATTGGCTGTGGGGATTGTGTTGAGGCTTGTGAACAACACGCATGTGTACTGACACCAGAAGGAATCAAGACAGACACTACTCTTTGCATTCTATGTGGTAAATGTGCAGAAGTCTGCCCCACCAAAGCTACTGAAATGTCGGGGGAGCTTCGAAGTGTTGATGAAATCATGGATGTTCTTAAGCGGGATGTACCACTTATGGAGCAATCAGCCGGCGGTGTAACCTTTTCTGGTGGCGAGCCTCTTATGCATCCAGAATTGCTCATATTACTGTTAGATGAATGTGGCAAGATGGGTATTCATCGCTGTATCGATACCAGCGGGATGTCCAACTCGGAACTCTTGCTAGAGGTGGCTGAGAAAACTGAGTTATTTCTATTTGATCTAAAAATGATGGATTCAAAGCAACATAGGAAATTCACGGGTATTCCAAACGATACCATCTTAAAGAATTTGCGTAAACTTGCAGAAACAGATGTACAAATAATTATTCGTATTCCTTTGATCAAGGATGTGAATGATAATGATGATAATATTCAAAAAACTGCTGAATTTATTGCAGCACTTCCTGGTGAGCCAAGAATTGTAAATTTACTCCCATTTCACAACTCAGCGGTTAAAAAACATGAGAAACTTGGACAGATACATGATTCACGGCCTCTTAGTGAGCCATCCGCTCAGCGACAAACACGAATCATCGAGATATTTAAAACGAACGGGATCCAGGCATCGATTGGAGGATAGATGAATATCTATTTTTGCCGAGATTCAAAATGACGCTTTGCTTCTTCCAGAACACAGGGAGCAAGTATAAGATTAGCCTTCATTTTCGGAATCATTTATTATCCAGCATACCGCAGGTATATGAATTGGATGTACGCCCGGCAGGAGTGGCTGAGCCTCCGCACTTCGTGCTCCGTTCGCCTTACTTCACTGCGTTTCGTTTCGAACGCTAATTATCCTGCATACCGCAGCTATATGAATTGGATGTACGCCCGGCAGGAGTGGCTGAGCCTCTGCACTTCGTGCTCCGCTCGCCTTACTTCACTGCGTTTCGTTTCGAACGCTAATTATCCTGTATGCCGCAGGTATATGAATTGGATGTACGCCCGGCAGGAGTCGAACCTGCGGCCTTCGGTACCGGAAACCGACGCTCTATCCAGCTGAGCTACGGGCGCATTTTTAAGATCAAATATTAATTCAATGATCTTATTAAATATTTTCAATTCCCGCAGCGAAGTGCTGAAAGTCCCGATGGAGCATCGCTCTGTCGGGAAGCTACGGGCGCGTGTGTTTCATTTCAATGGACATTTCTATACTTCGACATCGCTCAGTACAGGCTTGCTCAATGTCCGAGCTTAAAACGCGAGGGAAGCTAGAAACGACCTCACCCCTTGCAAATCTATTTCGAGGCGTTCTCAGCCGATTTAACGGTATTTGAGAGCAACATGGCAATAGTCATGGGACCTACACCACCAGGAACCGGTGTGATGGCAGAACATTTCTCAGACACACCTGCAAAATCTACATCACCAACCAGACGATAGCCCTTTTCTCTACTGGCATCATCAACACGATTGATTCCAACATCAATCACAACTGCGCCATCTTTGACCATGTCCTCAGTAATAAATTCGGGCACACCTGCTGCAGCAATCAAGATATCAGCCTGACGAGTATGCACACCCATATCAGGTGTCCTCGTATGAACCAATGTCACAGTCGCATTTCCCATATCCTTTTTCTGAATCATCAGATTGGCCATGGGTTTACCCACAATATTCGAGCGACCCACAACAACCACATGCTTCCCTGATGTCTCAATCTTATAGTATTTCATGATCTCAAGAATACCAGCTGGCGTGCATGAGACAAATCCATCTAAATCCAATACCAGTTTACCCACACTGACTGGATGAAATCCATCCACATCCTTTTCAGGATTAATGGTCTCAATGATCATCTGTGAGTCAATATGTTTAGGCAGGGGCAATTGCACAAGAATGCCATGAACCTGCACATCTTGATTAAGCTCCTGAACAACCTTCAAAAGCTCGTCCTGAGACGTACTGTCAGCCAGCCTGAGTACCTGAGAATTGAATCCCAGCTTGGCACTCTGACGCTCTTTAGATCGCACATATACCTGGGAGGCAGGATCTTCACCAACCAATACAGCAGTTAGACCCGGGACGACCCCCTTTTCCTTCAATTTCTCAATCCGATCTTTAAGATCAGATTTCACGGCAAGCGAAACTTCCTTGCCACTTAAAATGAGAGGATTATTTGGCAAGTGCCGTACTCCTGGATTCTCTTATGACCACAACCTTGATCTGTCCAGGATAGGTCATTTCAGCTTCGATACGACCAGCGATTTCCATACTTAATGTCTGGGCCTTGGTATCATCAATCTTATCACTTTCCACCATCACCCGGACCTCACGGCCAGCCTGAATAGCATATGATTTGGAAACACCATCAAATCCTGTGGCAATCCCTTCAAGATTCCTCAAGCGTTTAATGTAACTCTCCAGCGTATCTCCACGGGCTCCGCGACGAGAACCACTAATGGCATCTGCGGACTGCACCAGTGCGGATATAGGTCCAGTCATGGGTACTTCTTCGTGGTGAGATTCAATGGCATTGATAACAGCATCAGGCTCACCAAATTTGCGAGCATATTCACCACCAATTAGAGCATGGGTTCCATCCGTATTTCTATCGATGGCCTTACCAAGATCATGCAGGAATCCAGCACGTCTGGCAAGCACACCATCCATGCCTAATTCTGAAGCCATAAGACCTGTTAACCAACCAACCTCGATACTATGCTTCAGGATGTTTTGTCCATAGCTGGTACGGTATTTAAGGCGACCAATCAGCTTCATGATTTGAGCGTGGAATGCTGGCAAATGCAATTCAGCCAAAGCTTCCTCAGCGGCAACCCGCATTTCTTCATCCACATCAGCAGTTGCCTTGGTGATCATTTCCTCAATACGCGCTGGGTGAATACGACCATCCTGAACCAAATTGGTCAAGGCCACACGGGCAATCTCACGCCGTACTGGATCAAAGCCTGATAGCACCACTGCCTCAGGGGTATCATCAACAATGAGCTCAACACCCGTGAGTTGTTCAAAGGTACGTATATTTCTTCCCTCTCGCCCAATGACGCGTCCCTTCATCTGATCAGAAGGTAATTCCACAACAGAAACTGTTGATTCAGCAGTGTGATCCGCTGCTGATCGCTGTATAGCGGAAATAACAATTTTATTGGCTTCCTTGGTCGCAGTCGACACAGCGGTTTCCCTAATCTGCTTGACAACCTGAGCAGCCTCAGCATTGGCCGTTTCCTTCAAATTTTCAATGAGCGTATTTTTTGCCTCTTCCTGAGTCATGCGGGCAATACGCTCCAATTTTTCATTTTCCTGATTCACTACTTCTTCGTAACGCTGTTTCTCAGCTTCTACTTCTTTCAGTGATTGGGAGACCTGGGCTTCTACTTTGCGAATCTCTACTTCTTTTCTATCCAGAGCTTCAGATTTGTTATCCAGCTTGTTTTCTCGATTGGAAATATTTTTCTGAGATTCCCTTACTTCCACCAGTTTTAGCTGGGCATCTTGTTCAGCCCGCTTGATGATTTGCATCGACTCATCTCTGGCTTCCAGCTCCTTTTCTTTCTTGATGGCGATAGCATCTTTCTCAGCCGTGGCAAGAATTTGCGAAGCAAGCATCCCTGCATTTTTTGCGTTCTGCTTAAAGGAATAGGATACGAGTGGTATTGCAATACCGAACCCGAGGATGACAGCAATAATGGGGAGGAATTGTGTAATATCCATAGGTTTCACCTTTCATATTAGAATGAAGACCTCTAGGAATTTTTTATGCCTGTAAACAGGAGATCGGTGCGGACACACCGCTATACGGAATTCTAAACCTAAGTGCTAAGTGTTTCGTCAATGAGTTCGGTAAGCGCTTGTACACGCTCCTCGAATCGATTTGCTAACTTCTCGTTCTCTTGGCGGGCTGAAAATAACTCATCAGTAATGTTCATACCAGCTAGAATGGCTATCTTCCCCTCAGTCGAAGCAGTATTGGGGCCATCGTCAACTTCTCTCATTTTCATATCGACGTAATTAGCGACACCACTGATGTAACTGGAATCTGCCTTACCCTTGATAGTGTAAGATTTTCCATATATCGTAACTTGAACCGTATTGTTATCAGTAGTGTTCATTGCGTCGTTCACTTATTCATTCACCAGGTAGAATTCGCGTCATAAAAGTTCCAACTCCGCATCGATCATTTCAATCATATTATTTAACTTACTACGGACGGCAGCTTTATTTCCAAGTGCACCATCTGCAGATCGTTCTATGATCTGATTACGAAGTGAAAGGTTTTCTTTTTTTAGTAAACTCACATGAGCAACCAGTAATCTTACCTTGTCTTCAAACTTACTCAGGACATCATT
>JABIFX010000116.1 GCA_018650445.1 Fidelibacterota bacterium | reverse complement strand
TCGATCAAGAAAAACGATCGCTAACGAAAATGAATGGTTTTTAGATTCAAGTTTTAGATCATTTATACCACAGACTTTAGGTCTCAACGAATATCTGGCAGCCCACATGCTCAAAGAGAATCTGAAAGTCTTTCGAAGTACTGAGTTCTCGACTGAAATCGACTCCCTGTTGAAGAAGATTGAGCAGATTGTTCCTGAAGATGTCTTTCTGGAGACAGAGGATGTGGCACCTGAGGATCTGTACGAGAATTACACCTCGGGGTTGTTTGACTATTCAGGCTATGATGAGATTATAACTAAAATCATCAATGCAATTTTGCAAAAGCAGAAGTGTTTTGTATCCTATTTCAACGCTTACCAGGGAGAAACTAAGAACTTCTATATTGAGCCACGACGAATTGTGTATTTCAAGGGTGGACTCTATGTCGTGGTTTATATCCGCAGATTTGAAAAATTCAGATTGCTCGCCTTACAACGTATCAAAAAATTCAAACTATTGGATGAGGTTCATCCTGAATTTCCTCTTTTTGATCCTGAGCTGTATTGGAAGAAGAAGTTTGGATTATTCAGCGCAGATTCCCAACCAGTGAAGATCGCCTTTTCTTCAGAAGTACGCATGCATATTGAGGGTCGACATTGGCATGCCAGTCAGACCTTCTCAGAGGGTAAAAAAGGGTTCCTCATCTTGGAGCTTCAAGTCGGCCTTAGCCCCGAATTGGTGAGCTGGATATTCAGCTGGAACGAGTATGCCGAGGTTTTGGAGCCGCCGGAGCTAAAAGAGATGATGTCAGAAAAAGTATCGCTCCTTAAAAAAATCTACCTCGCGTCATAATATGACGCTATAACTCGTAACTCTCTTTCATCAATGGAGGAGGGGTTATGAAAGAGGGTTCTCAGTTCTACCTAGTCGATAGTGAGTCAGTTCTTGCTTCCCATTGGCCAGGTAACATTTTTTTCATGGGGACCACCCACAACACTCTTATCTATCAATCAAGTTCTCCGATTTCCAAAATAGTATCCTTGCCAGAAAACTTTGCGGTAGAGGATATACCTTTACACTATTCAAAACATGGACTGGGAGAATGGCTCTACTCTATCTCTGCCCCAGTTCTTTGTGTGACCAACCCATTTGAAATAGAAAGCATTGAAACAGGTTTGGAGAACTGTGGGTTGATCTTCACTCTGATTGATACTGAAGTAATGCAATTGGATCCAGAATTAACATTAGATGAATTAAACAAGATCGGTATGAGGGACTTTCATGCTCCACTATTCATAGAACTTCCCAGAACAAATCCAATTATTGGATGTAAAATGGTTCCATATATTGATCATAAGTGTGACCTTGTAATCCCCCAATGCTGTGACCAGGTGTGGAAATGGTGGTTGGACGGATTAACTCCCAATAACATTATTCAATGCTTCGCAAGTGTAGTTGAGCCTGAACTATATCAGAAAATGATCAGAAAATATGCATGATAATTAGTTAATCTAGCGTATGCGACAGAATATGACGTTATGCCCCTTATCTTTTAGAATAATTATAAGGAGGATCCTTGCGAGACAATCAAAAACCACATCATTTACTTACAAAAATTGGGGAATTTCTAGACACCCACGATGACATCAATCATTTGACGGGGGAGAGGAGCGCTAAAACACGCCCCAAAATGAAAAGGTGTTTTCATAAGATTACTACCGATGCATCCTTAAACGACTACAAGCTGTCTGAAAATGAAGTGCTGATCCTCGCCAGATTGTGGCATCAAATTACTACGAATAAAAGTTCCTACTTCACTGCGATTGAGGTTATCAATGATTTACTAGGTAATGATTCTAATGCTGTAGATTATCTAGAGCTTATCATCGGTCTCCTGGAAAAACAAGTCCTCTACACCAGCAAGAAAAGAATCCTGCATGCTGTAACAATTAATGAACCGACCAAGCGGATCAAATATAGTAAGCGTTCTCTCTTGGAGGAAAATATTTCTCTTAACAATAGCTTTATCAATCGATTGCTAGATGAGCCCGAAGAAGTCAATCAAAAAGACAAAACGCCCTATGCTTCAAATAAAGAATATCTCTCAGATTGGTTTGCTTATACCAGCAAATTACAAGAGTTGCACTATTATGATTTTCAGGATGTCAAATATGATGAGGAGCTTGATGAATCAAATGCCAATGATCTCCTAAATGTAATAAACTGGAAACACCGCATCGCATCACGATTGAGTATTACTGGCGAAGTCTTCCCACTCCAGGATATAGAGGAGGAATACTCCCTGGATGAAAATGAAGTCACCATGCTGGCATATCTGGTCAAGGAGGAACTGGATGGCAGCACTGTCGATGTTGATGAACTGATCAAGCTTGTCAGCTCAGATCAGCATGAGGTCTATAGAAATAGACAATACTTGAGTATAGATGCCCCATTGGTTCAAAACGGGATTGTTGAACTCCAGGAGAATATGTTTCTCATGAGTAAGGGGAGTGATGTCAGAGCCACCCCGGATATTATGAAGCAAATTATCCTGGACACTCCAGTGGATGATGAGGAGCGTTTGACGCAGATCCTGAAGGGAAATGATCTCTTCACCTTGATCGATCCCAATTATACCATGGATGATTTAATATTGGCTCCAGAATTGAAACAGACCATCATCACATCCATTGGACGCTAC
>JABIFX010000245.1 GCA_018650445.1 Fidelibacterota bacterium | reverse complement strand
GCTGAAATGGGCAGAAAAACGGTCATTTTGCCACCTTTGACGGTCCACGATGGGATTATCATAAGTTTTTGATTATAATGAACATTACGTATTGAAATGGGGAATGGAATTGGTTTCTTAACTTTACCCTCCCCCCGGAGCAAACAAAAATGCCTTCCCATTGGGAAGGCATTTTTGTTTTACAGAGAGCGGGGGTTGAAAGAACATAACGTGCTTTGATAAACTCAGCGCAGGAGTTCACCGCTTCTCAATTGCCCCGGGTTTCAACCCCGGGGATTAAGAGCCCCCAATAAACCAGTGCTTTAGTCCAATCTGTGTTTACCAAGCAAGTGCCACTTATCACAATATCATTTTTAGTTTAGAATGCCATTAATTAGGGATTATCTTCGCCCAAATTAATAGTTGATTCTGTGTGGGGGCGCATCTGACTAGTTACAGCTTTACCAGGTTGAGAATTCTTACTTTCATGCTGAGTTGGTCTGTGCTATTTGGTGCCTCGCAGTTCGCCCCCCGGTTTGAACACTTCACTGTTGACGAAGGCTTGCCAGGACAAAAAGCCAAAGTACGAGCTCAGGATGATCAAGGCTTTCTCTGGATCTCATCACGTGGTCTGACCAAATATGATGGTTATACCTTCAAAACTTTTCTGCATGATCCCAATGATCCAACCAGCATTAGCTCAAATGATATCACCAATACCTACAATTCAATTCTCTATTCAAATTACAAAGATCAGCACATACTGTGGATTTGTACTGCGGATGCGCTGAATCGGTTTGACCTGGAAACTGAACAGTTCTCCCGCTTTAATCTTAAGGCAGAAAACCGAGATAAAAGTAGCCATTACTGGTTTTATACTTGTTATGAAGATCGGGCCGATAACCTCTGGGTGAAGGTCACCAATCGGGGACTATTTGCCTTTAATCGGGAGCAGGAAACCTTCCAGCACTACCTGCCTGGAAGTGGAGTCAGATGGTTTTATGAAGATCCAGGAGACACGCTCTGGGTTTGCACCTTTTCAAGCAAGTTTCTGTATTTTGATGGCAGGACCAATTCATTTCTAGCAGGTGAAAATGATGATCCAGGGCGATGTAAGCTTTGTGAATCAGGTGCTGGCGGCATCCTGGAGGATAGCCGGGGATTACTCTGGGGCTACAGTCAGAAAGGCTTGCTGAAATATAATCCCCAAACCGATTCTACTGCTCATTATCAGCATGATCCAGATGATGCTGGGAGTCTCCCCACCAACAATGTATACGGGCTTTTTGAAGATAAGCAGGGCTTGTTTTGGATCCTTTGTGAGCATGATGGTTTGGTCTCTTTTAAGCCGGATGCCGACCACTTTGATAAGCATACATACGATCCAGCTAATGCAACGGGGATCAGTTCAAATGCTCTTTGGGGGATATTTAGAGACCGCTCAGATATCATCTGGATTAATAGTGATCGTGGCTTGAATAAATGGAATCGACAGAAGGAACAATTTAAATTAATTCAACCCAATAGTCAGATAGCAAACAGTCTCAATTCAGGTGAAATTACTTCCATTTATAGGCATTCATCAGGCACCATCTGGATTGGCACTTCCAATGGGTTAAACAGGTACGACCCCGAGACGAAAACCTTTCATTTGTACCAGAGTTCAATGCATGACTTTGAGAGCTTGAGTAATGACTATATCGTTTCTATTTGTGAAGACAAATCTGGATCCCTGTGGGTGGCGAATCTGAGGTTTATCCATAAACTCGATCCCAAAACAGGGGAGGTTATCTTTAGAAACCAGTTCCCACCTCCACCAAGCAACGCAACCGATCCCAGTATTCAGTGCATCAGGGCTGGTAGGAATGGTGAAATCTGGTTGGGAGCTCGCTGGAAGTTGCATAAAATAGATGCCCGGTCAGGTCAATATCTAGCTTCATACTTGCCTGATGGAACGGCAATTAGGACCATTTATGAGGATTCAAAGGGTATCCTCTGGATTGGGAGTTGGCGAAATGGCATATTCTTATTTGATCCCCAGTCAGAGAGCTGGACCATCCCTCTATTCTCCCGGCATGGTGCATCGTCATTAGGGAGTAATCAGATCAATGCAATTTATGAAGATAACAGGGGTGTGTATTGGATTGGCACAAATGCTGGATTAATTAAACTCTCCTTAATTGATGAGGATCAAAATTTATTTCAATGTTCTGTATTTGGGGTGAAAGCCGGCATTAACAATGATGACATTCAGAGTATTTTAGAAGATAAAAACGGTTTCTTGTGGGTGAGCACCAGCAACGGTTTATCCAACTTTGATCCAGGTACTGAGACATTTAGAAATTATGATAAACATGATGGTCTCGCCGGCAATGGATTTTCAAGAAATGCAGCCTTCAGCAACCCAAATGATGAGCTGTTTTTTGGTGGAAATAATGGGATTACCTTTTTCCATCCTGATAGCTTGATTAATAATCCCCATATTCCACCCATTGTGCTCACTGACTTCCAGCTTTTCAATGAATCCGTGCGGATTGACTCCTCCTGGGATGACGTTGAAAAGGGTGACTATGCTTTACAAAAACAAGTCTCGCGTCTAGATGAGATTCAGTTGAGCTATCGGGAAAATGTTTTCTCCTTTGAATTTGCCGCCCTTGATTACCGCAATCCCATGAAAAACCAGTATGCTTATAAAATGGAGGGATTTAATGAGGACTGGATCTACACTGATGCTTCTCAGAGAATAGCCACATACACCAACCTTGATCCAGGTGAGTATACTTTCAAAGTGAAAGGCTCCAATAACGATGATGTCTGGAATGAAGTAGGTACTTCCTTGCGGATTATAATCACTCCGCCCTGGTGGCGAACTAAGACCGCCTATTTCGGCTATTTCATTCTATTAATCTGTAGTCTGAGCATTTTTTACCGGATTCGATTAGCACGGGTTAGGCTACAATACCAGGCTGAAATGGACCATCAGGAGGCCGAGCGCTACCATGAAATAGATGAGCTCAAATCACGTTTCTTTGCCAATATTTCACATGAGTTCAGAACACCTCTGACCCTGATCCTGGGTCCTGTGGGTAAAATGCTCACCAAGCTTAAGGGAAGTGAGTATGATCAGGACCTAAACCTGATGCAACGTCAGGCAAAACGTCTGCTGGAGTTAGTCACCCAACTATTGGACCTGTCGAAATTGGAAGCAGGTAAAATGAAGATACAAGCTTCTCAGCGGAATATTGTGCCTTTGTTAAAGGGCTTGACGCTATCGTTTGCTTCCCTGGCTGAACGAGATGAGATCACACTCAGCTTTAATACTGAGCTGGAAGATATTCAGGTGTTTGTTGAGAAAGATGCTCTTGCCAAGATCATCAATAACCTGCTATCCAATGCTTTTAAGTTCACTGAACCCGGTGGCAAGATTCAGGTCAATGTTACAACGACAGGCTACACAGATCCAAGTAGTGAGGGGGAGATATGCATCGCTATTACTGATAGCGGTATCGGCATTCCTGCTGAACATCTGGATCAGATATTTGACCGTTTCTATCAGGTTGATAACGGCGAGACCCGGGAGCGCGAAGGAACCGGCATTGGCCTGGCGCTCACTCACGAGATGGTGGAATTACATAAGGGTTCTCTGGGTGTGACCAGTGAACTAGAAGTGGGAACTACCTTCACAATCTGTTTACCATTAGGGAAGAATCATCTTTCCCAAGATGAAATTATTGAATCAGATGATGCTTCCAGCGGTGAATATCCCACAGATCAAACTCCTGTTGAAGAAACAATATCAACACCAATACCGGTTCTAGGGAACGATTTCCAGCCGATCCTACTCATTGTGGAAGACAATGCAGATGTTCGGACCTATATCCGCTCCTTTCTGGATGAGCTATACGAATGCCATGAGGCTGTTGATGGTGAAGATGGTCTGGTCCTGGCTCTAGAATTTATCCCGGATATGATCATCTCTGATGTCATGATGCCCAAAATGGATGGAGTCGAATTCTGTAAGCGTATCAAGACCGATGAACGGACCAGCCATATTCCAGTTATCCTGCTGACGGCAAAGGCAGACCTTGAGAGTAAGTTAGCTGGTTTGGAAACCGGTGCTGATGATTACCTGACAAAGCCCTTCGAAGCAGATGAACTTCTCATGCGAATCAGGAACCTGATAGCACAAAGACAACTGCTTAAAGAGCAATTCCAACGAGAACTAAGTTTGGTTCCAGCGGGCCTAAACCTGTCATCCATGGATGAGCAGTTTCTGCAAAAAACTATCAAGGTAATTGGTGATCATCTGGATGATTTCGAATTCAGTGTGGACTTACTTTCTGAAAAAGTGTTCATGAGTCGCCAACATCTTAATCGCAAACTGAAAGCAATCAGCGGACGCACAGCAATCGATTTTATTCGATTGATCCGACTAAAAAGTGCCGCTTTACGATTACAAAAGCACCAGGCCTCAATCAGCGAGATTGCCTTTGATGTTGGCTTTTCCAGCCCCTCCCATTTTGCCAAAGCATTTCAGGAGGAATTTGGTAGCACGCCCTCTGATTATCTGGCAGAACAAAAATCCCGGAGTTAGCCACTCCAGTGGCAGAGGAAGTTTAGTGCGATACAGAAACCTCTGTTGACATTCTATTCGCGCTTCTCATTATTTCTTCAGATAAATCTTAAAACACCTTAAAAACAGCCCAAATGTTCCCTCAGTGATAGGATTTGTTCCCTGTGTGTTAGTCCAGGTCATCCAAATTGTTTAAAATCAGGTAAATTTTAAATGGGAGGATGCGTTATGCGACGAATTTATGTAAGTGTACTGGTTTTAAGTGTGCTGATGTCAATTGGTATGGCCCAGGCCGAGCCTGAGTTTGGACAGGTCTGGCACAAATCAGATCTGAACCCAGTTTTTGTGAATCCAGGTGAAGCGGGAACTTGGAACAGTGGTGGTATTGGACCTGTTCCCGGTGGACATGCAATGTGGGATGGCGAAAATTACCGAATCTATATTTTTGGGAGGGGTCCCGACCCAGACAATTCCTATTCCATTGGTGTATTTACTTCACCCCATCTGGATTCAGGATGGGTGGAATATGAAAACAATCCTGTCTTCGAGCGTGACCCTGATGGTTGGGACATGTATGGGGTTACCACGCCCTATGTGATCAAGGATGGTGACACTTATAAAATGTGGTATTCAGGAGGCGATGAAAATTATGATGTACATATCGGTTATGCTGAATCTCCAGACGGATATTCCTGGTCGCGTCTGGAAACGCCAGTCTTTAGTCCTGTCCCAGAGTCGGCTTGGGAATCTTTGAAAGTGACAAGACCATCCGTACACATAGAAAATGATAGCACATACATGATGTGGTACAATGCCGAAAGCGAAGGGATATACTGGCAGATTGGATATGCCCAGTCCACGGATGGTATTGATTGGGAACGGGTTCAGACTGATCCTGTATTCTCCCTGGAATCAGGGTGGGCATCTCAATGGAACTCCCTTCCCAAAGTGTTGCGTACTGAAGCTGGTTTTACGATGTGGTATAGTGGTAGCACATCAAGTGTTTTTGATAATCCAGCCAAATTAGGATCCGCAGTTTCAACGGATGGGATCAACTGGCAGCAAGATCGACTGCATAATCCGGTCATTCGTCAAGGAAGTACAGGAAACTGGGATGATACAGCTGTGGTTATTATGGGTATTTTCCTGGATGATGGTAAGTACAAAATTCTGTACTTTGGTATTGATTCAGATTGGGAATATGGTTCCTTTGGGGTTGCTACCTACTCTCCGACTATTGTCCCAGCCGGGGATGTCTCCGGTACCTGGACCAAAGCTGGATCACCAATTCGAGTCCAGGGTGAGATCACCATTCCCAATGGTGAGACCCTCACCATTGAGCCGGGAACCACGGTTGAATTTCTGGGTCATGATCCTCTGAATGTGCAGGGTCAGATTCTGGCGGTTGGAACCGCAGAGGAACCCATCCGCTTTACGGTGGATGACA
This sequence comes from Fidelibacterota bacterium, assembly GCA_018650445.1. Lineage (GTDB taxonomy): Bacteria > Fidelibacterota > UBA8477 > UBA8477 > JABMPR01 > JABMPR01. The sequence continues at coordinate 1,604 of JABIFX010000245.1, read as the reverse complement.
CCCTGGGATTCTATGATATTGCAGGTAGTGAGGGTGTCTGGGGTGGGATTCGTTTTGATGGAACTCCCGCTACCAACGATTCCTCTTTACTAGTACATTGTGAATTAGAATTTGCTAAAACTTTTAGTGGTACAGAGAATCCTTGGGGTAAACCTGGCGGCGCGGTTTACATCACAAACTTTAGCAATGTCCGTATTGATGGTTGTCTCATTCAGTATAATCAAGCTACTGGAAATGCTGCTAATTATTGGGGAATTGGTGCAGGTATTGCGATCACGAGCAATGCAAATCCGAAAATTGTGAATAATCTTATCCAATTTAATACATCTAATCATTTGTGGGATCCTACCGGAGCTACTGGTGGTGGGATTTTTGTTTATGACCACTGTGACCCATTGATCAGTGGCAATACGTTTCGTAACAACCGCACATGGGACGCAGGTGGCGGACTCAGCATCTGGGAATATTGTGATCCCGTTGTCAGCAATAATCTCATAGTTAACAATGAAGCTCGTGGTAACGATGGCACCGGTGGAGTCGGCGGGGGTGTCGCCATTGGTCTGCAAGCACGTCCAGTATTCATCAACAACACTATTGTGAATAATACGGCAGGTGGGGCTGCTGATGGCTTTTGGTTCAATGGTGGAGATGCCGTATTCATAAATACGATTATTGCTGGCAATCAGGATATTGTTGAGCCATTGGGGTATGAGATTGGAACCTGGAATATGAGCGGTCATACACTAGACTTCCGGAATTCCTGTCTGGAGGGCGGTTTGGCCAGCATTAATTGGGGCAGTGGAGTTGGCACAGTGAATTTCGTTGAAAGCCTGAGCATTGATCCTCGCTTACGTTTTGATTATAAACTTAGCCAATATCTATCACAATGTATTGGCGCCGGGACATCAAGCTGCGAAATAGATGGCGTCACATATCATGCCCCTTCAACAGATCTGAATGGTGATCCTTGTCCCAATCCTGCCGGATCTTCACCAGATATGGGTGCCATTGAATCTCCATATGCAGCCCATGTGATCACAGCAGCCTGGAATTGGTGGCAACCAGCTGAAAATCCTGTACTCATGCCAGGATCAATCGGGACTTGGGATGATGTTGACATCTTTGCACCAGATGTGTTGTTCTTAGAGGGACAATATCACATGTGGTATGTTGGATCTGATGGTAATAGATATAAGATTGGCCATGCCACGTCGGAGAATGGAGTTGACTGGCTTCGAGATCCCGCTAATCCTGTACTCACCAGCGAACCAACCTCCTGGCAGGCTCAGAATCTGAACGTCCCACGCGTGTTGCTTGTGGGGGACACCCTCCACATGTGGTTCTGGACAGATGGTAGAGCTGGCCATGCCACATCTACAGATGGAATAAGCTGGACCTTTACACCTGATCCAGTTATGGAGGGTACCCTGGGAACTTGGGATGGAGGTATGGTAGTGATCGCGGATGTGATTTATCGCGATTCAGTGTTCCATGCCTGGTATACGGGGGAGAGTAGTGGCGTTTATGCCATTGGATACGCGACCTCAACAGATGGTATTGTGTGGGATAAACTCGCTGATCCTGTATTTGAGTCAAGTGCAAGT
>JABIFX010000177.1 GCA_018650445.1 Fidelibacterota bacterium | reverse complement strand
TGGTCTTGAAGATTCAGATCGAAAGATAAAGAAATTACTGCGAAAAACCGACCAAGCGATAAAGGCAGCTGCGTTTGAAGCAGTGATGAAAGAGGTACTTGAGCAGCGACAAAAAAAACGAAAATACATAGCTGAAAAAGTAAGAAGAAAGGCTTCTAAGGAAGATCAGATCTGGGAAGAATTCTATCAATTATTAGATAAGCACATTGGTTTGGTGAAGAATCAGGTAGATGAGGGGAGTGAATGAAAGATCAATCAACGATTCCAACTAATAATGAAGATTTTAAGACAAAAACATTTATTGAACTCTCATCTGAGCCAGATGTAACAAGAAGACATTTTGAGATTGCTGGTGAGGTGATATCGATCCCGCACCTTGTGCTGGGTATCTTCCAGATTGTAAACCACCTCCAGAAAGTGATTCCGTTGTGCGATGAGATCGATACAGATGTGTTTCAACAGCTGAAAGGGGTCAGAGAATGGGCGCGTCATATAGATTCTATTCATCATGACCACCCATGGGCGGAAGCACCTCATCTCAATTCTGGCGATAGTGTGACTGAAGAGATTGATGGGGTAAAGTTTGAACGACTGATACAAAAACTGAGGCCGTTGAACACCCGATATCCACTCTGGACAACACTCTGGTACCGGTCTGGATCAATCAAGAATCAGGATAGAACAGACACCTATCATAGATTGCAGGCCTATTATTTGGTTGCAACCATCCTCACGGATCAGAGACCAATTGAAGGCAGGCTGAAAAACAGGGTTAGTAATCAAATTAAAATTAGTGGACAGTGGCTTCGAAAGATTCACTTTCCTGAACTGGTTGCTGAACTCAATTACTTTATTGGAGTGGTTGAAGATCTTCCCACACTACATAATCAGCTCAGGAGTTACCACACAAAACGAAGAGACAATAAGGTTGCAGGTAGTGGCTATTTTGCTGATTTTCTCAAGATCGCTTTCGGCTTGAAAACCGGCTGGGTAATTAACGAACGTCACCGAATCCTTGGTTACACTCATGGCTATGACAGGCGAAAAAAAGCACTAATAATTGGTGATAACCATAGCCTGTATGTAGTGTTTGATCGTTACATGGAGAAGAGGCACGGCGATTCTACAAATACTATTCCCATATTGATCGATGCTGTTGGAAAAAAACATTCTGAAAAGCTTGCGGATGGCGGATTGGCACCTGAAGAGTACATGGAGGAGGTAGAGATTTGGTTAGAAATTGGGGATCTAGGAGGGGTGTCGGAAGAGGAGATTGCTCAAGTCAAGGATGGAACGATTGATCGAAAGAAGCTACTTTCCAAGCTTAGAGCACTACCACCGTTAGGTGCTCTATTTGAGGCAGCAAATGCACGGGCGCGTCATATTATTATGGATGCACAGCGACTGACTACACGTTCCAACCGAATACCATTGCCTCAATTGGCTAAATTGTTTTCCGCATTGGATAATTTTTTTATCGAGGCCTCTGGTTCTGATGCCCCAAAAACACGTTTCCTTGCAGAAACATTATTGCTTATTGCTGTGTCCATCGTTACCGGGACTCCATACAACAAGCTAATTAATTTGGGGAATATCAATAGCAGAGAGGAAATTCCTGAAAAATATGACCTCGTATACTCCAGCCATTACCGAGTTTGGGTCAGGCCCTATCGGATGCCAAAACGCCACCCTCTCTCTAAGGCGTTTCTGGCAGAAACAATAGATTCAGTACCCAGAATTATTTTGGGTGACTACTTTGAGATAGGGAAAAGGCTTCAAGCATTGGAGAATGGTCAATGGTTCAAACATACTGCAGATACATTCCAGAAAACTTACAACAAAATAATCAGACCACGACTTGAGTCTGCTGGTATTGAGCCTACTTGGCTTCGGCTGAGCCGAATAGACAACCTCATCCCTCAATGGATGCTAGGCATGGAGGAGGGAGATCAACTTATGGTCTCAGCAATCTTCGATCGAGATGATCGCCTGGCATCAGTACACAAATTTTATACGGCGTTTGACCGTAGAGTAGTTGAAGATCGTTATTTTGAGTTACTGAAGCAATTAAGAGAGGGGCTGATTTTCAATGGCTATACTCCTTCTGGTAATGGCCTGCTGGGTTGGGCTACAGGTAGGCCCAAGCTGCCAGAAGATTGGGCAGGAGATGATTGGGTTCTGGAGAGTGAGGCTGTGCATGAGGTTGTTGACCACTATCAGAGGCTGCTTGAACCTGGAGTAGATTACAATGGCAGTCGCTCGGATCTCTGGGTGTTTCACAACCATTTTACAACCTACGTAGCATTAATAGTCTCGTTGGTCACCGGTTTTCGTAGTGTCCGAACGCCTGTCGTCGATCTTACTCTGCTCGATCGAGAGAATGGATTTTTACCTCTACAGGAAAAGGATCGTGCTGATGGCTCTCATGCGCGTATTGTTTATCTCCCTCCAAGAGTACAGGCAATGGTTGATCACTATCAAGAGCACTTACATCAGCTATTGATGCAACTGCCGATTTCCTTTTCTGGTGTCCTGGAGGTCGCGGCAACGAAAGCGAGGGATAAAAGGATTGCTGAAAAAACTGGATACAACCATCAAAAGTATCTGCTATATCTTAACCGTACATACTGCTATATCTCGGAAGATGAGGTTGGAGGGCTCGAATATCTGGAGTTGACAGGTAATAGGATGAGAGACTGTATTAACCATGAGCTGCCCGGTATCTGGCCTGTTGATAATGAGTCCAGGCATTTTTTACGGACCTGGTTGGCTAACCGGGGGTGCCCATCGACAATCATCAATACACACATGGGGCATTGGCATCTGGGAGAAGAGTCGTGGGGTACTTTTTCTGCCCTGGACCCCTGGCACTATCGAGAAGAAATATCTGTGCATTTAGAAGCTCTACTGAAAGAGGTTGGGTTTAGATCGGTTCGGACCTGCGCCGGATCACCATGTCGAGCGTGACAACAGGAATCTGGTATGGCTGTAAGCACTTGCAGAAGCCACTGGATCAGCTCAATGATCCACTGATTACTCGTGAGTCTCTCAGCTGGGACTGTTTTGATAAGCAGACACAGAAGGTGTTGGAGATTATTCAGAACGCAAACCGGCATCTGCTCTACCCAGATCTCACTGGCAGTGTTAAGTCGACGGAGTGTCCGATTATTGACCAAGAGACCATTCAAAAAAAAATATTGGGACAAATTTACTCGGTGATAAGACCAAACTCATTCCTTATCCGTTACCGTATACTTGAGGTGATTGATGCCGGTAATGCACATGGTCTATTTCTTGCGATTTCCCCCTATCTGGCGGCACCACTACCACGATCTCCCCAATCACCCTTTCAGCACCTCCCATTTGACCAGTATGCGAATAGCTTTGCTCTTTTAAAGAACAGTTATGTGGGTGCGTTGAAGAAATCGTATCACCCGGTCGATCCTGTTGCGAGACTCGGTAAGCTCTTCTATTCGGCAATGATGTTCGGTGGGCTGGTTGTTATCCGTTGGGTATTGATGTTGCCAGCTGTAGTTAGACTACAGAGCCAGCCTAAACATTATCGATGGGTAGATATCCCACTCTGTAGTCCAACTGCTTCCATAGATGAGATGGAACAGGCTGATACCCGTAGGTGGATACCGGATCCGTTAACCCGATTGATGCTCATTCAAGAGGCGGCAAAACTACCGAGTTTACAGGTGCTTGGTCAGCAGTTGCATGAGGGAAGGTGGTTGATGAAGGCATTGCGTGAGTATGCAAAGTTTGGCTACTTCTCTGAACAGCTGCCTACTTCATTGAAAGATCTTCATGCTGCAATTCGGGTACATCTAAATTGCCATTTGCCCCCCTATCTGGTCAGTTATGCATTGAATAAATATTCAAGTAGCACCGTCCCTCAAGAAGCATGGATGCGATTAACCTCACCACCACAGCGGATTCAGATGGATCTCCTGTTAGAGGAAAAATCATGGAGAGGTCGAAGGCAACCCTCTAGATCCACTGAGCAGGTTGAATCTCAAGACAGAGCAGAAACAAATGAGGATACGTTTTCACCTCAGCAATACAGGCAGTTGATCCGGATCGTGAGAGGGACCCGTGCTCAACTTCGAGAACGGGTTGAACAGTGGAGACTAGAGCAGTCCCAGCTCTTGCCCAGCATAGATATCCTTGCACAGTGGGTTTCTGGTTGGTTACTGGTAAAAGGCGGTCACAGTAGCAAGGTGCTGAGTCCCAAAACGATCTACAGCTTCCTCAATGCAATGGGGACACGTCTGGTGGGGTTGTTGGGCAGTCATGACCCAACAGCATTTGGGCGGGAAGAGCTTGTCTCACTCTATCAATCGATTATCGAACATATCGGCTCGGCAGGAGTGCGAAAGAGGGTGCGGACAGCACTCTACTCCTGGCACCGTTTTCTTGTGAAACACCACGGTGCGCAAGCGATCAGTATATCCGATATTTCAACCAGCTCATCCCCAGATGGTGTCATGGTTGATGCGAACGTGATCTCGCCGAGTGATTTCCTCAGAGCGCAGCGGCTTCTTTATGATGAGGTCGTGTTGCGGCAGAGGGATATTGATCTAGCCGAAGTGCTTTGTATCGTGATGTCTATCGGGTTCTATCTAGGCCTTCGTCGCTCCGAGGTATTGGGGCTGTTGGTTGAGGATTGTATTGGCGAGGTGGATCTCTATCTGCGAGTAGAGCCCAACAAGGTGAGAGGGCTCAAGACCGATAACTCCATCAGGATGATACCAGCCAGCGTGATGATGCCTGAACAACAGTTGGCGTGCCTCAAATCCTGGCTGGGCAGGAGAAGAGTTGAAGTAAAACAGCAGGCCGGACAATTTCTTTTTCCTGGCTTTCAGCTTGAGACAAAGGTTCTGGATACGGACCGGAGACTCAACTGGATACGGGAATCACTTCAGCGTGTCACAGGCGATCATACCTTCCGTTTTCATCATCTCAGGCACTCTTGTGGGAACTGGCTATTGTTGCGGTTTGCCATCTATGAGATGAAGAAGAGTGGACTCGTACTGCCTGAGTGGTTTCTGCCCGATCAGGAGAGCAAAGAATATTTGCTGGAAACGGCTCCATTGATTAGAGAATCTCTTTTGGGAACAGCACCTACCAATCGCCGTTCATTAATGCAGGTTTCCAGAATATTAGGGCATATAAGTAGTGGAACAACCCTTCACAGCTATCTTCACTTGATGGATCTGCTGCTCGGCATTTATGTTCACAGGATGATGCCGAATGTTGACAAGCAGTTTTTTCAAACGCTGCTAGGACATAAATGGAGTGTAATTGCCGACGCCGATGTACACACCTCGATGAGTAGCCATACATCAACGCCGCTGAAATCAGCAAGACTGTTGGAGCATGGTTGTGAGCGCCAGGCTAGAGAGAGCCTTTATGACTCTGATACTGATAATGGTCGAATGGAGATTCGTCCGGAAGAGCGATTACAGATTATTTCAACAGCGCTGCTGTTGTTACAGACCAAGACTGTAGATGAGGTGGCGGCTCAGCTCCAGGTTGATGCCAAACGAATTAGAAAATGGGCGAGCAGATATCGTGAATTACCTGATGGTATTACGGTTACTTTTCTGAAAAATCGTTATACCAATAGCATTAGTGTCCCACTGGATTTGCCAAGAGGGAAAAGTCAGCGAACCCACGCTATAAAAGCTGCCACTATCCTGGATCAGCTGCGTAGAGAGGGGGACCCACCACAACTAATGGTGCAGGCAACTCAGAATAGAGTTAGGAAAGTGATCGAGTCGTTACCAAGTCTATGGGTGGAGGGGAAGCCGTTCACGATTCGGACCGGCTCACTTCAGGAGGCAAAACGGTGGATTTGGCTGCTAATAAAGCTGGAAATGCCACTTTCGACTATTGTGGTAGAGCACAGCCCATTGATAGAAGGAACTACACTCAAGCCAGAAAAACAGCACGATTATTGGAGCAAAAAGTTAGGAGGCCTTAAGGTCTATGAAAAGGTACGAGATGCATGTGCTATCCAAAAAAATGGCCCTAAAAAAGGAGTGGTCGACATTCGAGTAAAGTCAGAGGCGATTGCGCCAATAAACAAGGGTAATAATGAAATGAAAGACCGTTCAGGGGTTTTGTTAGATGCTATCAGATTGGCTCTCATTGCTGAGTGGTTGGATGAATCATAAAT
>JABIFX010000270.1 GCA_018650445.1 Fidelibacterota bacterium | reverse complement strand
GTGTTTCTTTTGATCGCTTTTACTCGTCTCTCTACTTCTGACTTTGGGCTCATTATTGGCTCCTTTTTCGGGTTGTTAGCCGCCCAAAGTATCTCTTATTTATTTAGATCAAATGAACCGAATTGGTCTGACTCCACACATGCTCTCTATGATAGCCGTAGCCATTCCGAAGGACCCATAGTAGCAGCTTGTACTCGCGTTTTGTAAAGTCGGTTCTCATAATATCTTCCATTACTTTATTTGGAACTTTTGTGTATCCACTTTTTAACCCATTCGCCATGATCGCTCAATCCTCATCACTTGATCTGTACATTTTATGATCGAAGTAGATTGATTCACCGCGAACTCTTTTTAAGAAATTCCTGAATACTAGGTCGGAAACATTTTTCGATCTCTGATTCTGGAATGCGAATTCGGCCGGTAATAAGGGTCCGAGTAGAAATTTTTTTCTGCGCTATCCAGCGATCCAAAGTTCTTAAACCAATATTCAATCTGGATGCAAATTCTGCTTTTTTGAGATAGCGCATTTCTCAATATTTCCCAATATCTGCACCCTACCCAGATTTACTGGGGTTCGATGGCTGTGACTTAGCTTTAAGCTCGGCCTTCTTCTCATCAATGTACTTCGTGAGTGCTTTATCCACTTGCCTGCCAATCAACATCCCCTCCTGCTCACACAAAGCCTTCAATTCTTCATGCGTTGAGTTGTTAATCCTGACGTTTACGGTTTTGTTATTAGTTGTCATGTTTACTCCTCTTCTATACGGCTCAACATAATCTAATCTAGCCGTATAAGCAAGTTTTATAACTATTTTATCCTTGTTTTTTCCGTCTTATAAGATTATATAATCGATGATAGATTTGTATCAAGGAGGGCATTATGAGTAAACCAAAGCAATGGATTGATGTTTGGAGTTGGGAGAATTCAAAAAAACAAATTATTGAATTCTTGGACTTATGTGAAGATTCACCAGGAAAAGTACTTGAAAACGCTGGTTTGAATAGAGACTTGTACTATCAACTGAAGGATTCTAGAAGGCAATCAGCACCGCTACGAGCCTCGACAATTCAAAAATTAAGCGAAGCGCTTAACATTCCATTCGTGTTCATGGGAAACTTCCCCTTCTTTGGGAATGTTTTGCTCTCATCCCGTGAGGGCCAGGATATGACGTCAATACTAAGTACCGCCATAAGGAGAGAGTTAAGGGTTGAAATCCTCGCCTATAAAGTTGGTCTGGCTCCGAGTGATATCACCGAGATGATACAATCAAAGGACCTGAAAATATCAGTGCCAATCCCTCTGTTTGAGAAACTATCACAGGCTTTGGATATGGAAATCACTGCCTATGCAGACAACTCCATAGGTCTTCTTGCCTCTAATGAGGAAATAGGTCGGTTCGATACGTTTATTGATTTTCAGACCATGAACAAGATTGTAATCAATATTCAAGAATACTACGTGAAACTACGCGATGAAGGCCTCAGGGAACTCTTAAGTGAACAGAATCAAAAAAAGTATTCTATCACAAGTAGTGAAATAGATGATCTCACGCATATTGAATCTCACCGAAACTCTAATTCGACAGTGTCGCAGTGGGTCGCCATTCTATATGCGATCAGATCTCTTGAGAGCTGAGAACGAGCTAAGGAACAGCGATAGATATCTGTGGCCAGTATTAAGCTATATAAACGATCTAAGAAGCAACCCTGTTACCGACTCAGCTATAAAGACTCTACTTCTGGTTTATGGAAGCAGAAACTACTGCACTGCTCTCGAGATGAAGCTGACGAGATCAGAAAAAGAATAGATGCGGAGTATGCCTGGTACCAACTTCATCCTGAGCTAGTCAACAAACAGGAACACATCCCTCTCTCAGTAGCTAAGAAGCGTTTCCTCTCTGCCAAGCTTCACTTAATCGCCTACAGCACCTACAAGAGGTATGAGAGGGTGTTCAAGAGCTTTGAGAATCATGTTGGGGAAATCTATATCCAAGAAATATCCAGCTCAGTAATTAGTAAATATGCCGCTGAAATGTTGGAGGACAGAGTAGCAGCAGGCATCAATCTTGACCTGAGACATCTGAAGGCATTTCTCCGATATTGTCATAGTGAGGATATGATCTCGAAAGTTCCGAAAATAGAAATGATAAAGGAAAAGAAACGTCCGGTATATTTTATCACGAAAGAGCAATACCAAGAATGGTATAATAGCACTGAGATACTTGGCAAGGATACAGACATGGTGAGAGATATCGCCACAATCGTGTTGATGACAGCTGCCCGAATTAGCGAGATCCTGTCAGCCAAATGGGAGCAGATTGACTTAGATGCCGGAGTGATTCATCTATATGATCTTTATTCAGATGATGTGAGTGATAAAACCAATAGTGGTGGTAAGCTATACCTGAATCAAAAAGCATGTGACATCCTTTCTAAGTATAAGGAAAACCTTCCAGGTCCCTACCCTGTCACCTATGATTGGTTTGAGTGGAGAATGCGGAGAGTTTCTACTGAGGCCGGATTTAGGCTACGCCCGCATGATCTGCGAAAAACTGCCGGATCATGGCTAGTGCAAGATGGTGTAGATATTTACCGGGTATCTAAGTTCATGAGGCATACTTCAGTGGTGGTGACGGAGAAGCACTATGCTGATCTAATGTCTGACCAGCACCATGAAACTGCGGACCAAATGGCCACTTTCTTGTAGCATTTTGTCACGTTATAGATAACCTACTTACTATCAATGGATTAGAAGGGACTAAATATCCCTCGACCTGTAAACCGTTGATGTATCGACTCTATGGTTTGATCATCAACCCTAGGGAGAACGGTGATATAACTATAAATATCCTGATATTTGTCCATGTTGATAGATGATTCGCAAACCCTCTTTTTCATCATAATCAATCAACATTTCTCCACTCAAACTTAAACCATCTTCATCCAACTCTTTTTGCTCTTCTTCAGATAACCCCCCCTTTCTAAAGTACTGAGCTTGTCGAATCGGCTTATCTTTATCATTGAACTCCGTCAAAATTTTAGTACTCAGGGGTTCTAGTCGCTTCTCAATGCAATTCCCCCTCATATCGTACACATATGAGACTTTTGTCTTGAATTGTTCTGTAGAGTTCAAAGGTTTGTTTTTTCGAACTTCAAATACAACCTGGTTATGTTCGTTGTATTGGTACTTATGATGCTTTATGTAGTTTTTAACATCAGTCTCACCCTTAAGTGTCACATAGAAACGTTTATGATATTCTTTGCTCAACTCATAGGTCTCTATTGACTCCGATATTCTCCCTAATGAATCGTAATTGAACCGTTCCGTGTACCATCCTTCAACCCATGATTTTGCCCTCTCATGGTTTACGGATGTTCTCACTTTCGTAATTAATCGACCTTGAGCATCGTAATCATATTTTTCAATTGTTCTCTTGTATTCATGTTGCCACTTAAACCATCCAAATAGGGATCTTTCTTCCTTTACAATTGTGCCTAATTCGCAAAGCTTTCCATTTTCATTGTGTCTATTGTAGTCATATACTGATTCATGAGTTATCAGAGCCTTTATGATCTGACTGGCACCTTTACCTTGTTCGATTGGTGTCTCGTAGGGATAGTAATCCGTAATTGTATCCTTTCCCTCTTGTGAGCGAACAATCTGTACAATCTCCTTCTTGTCATTGTATGTGAAATGATATGTTTCCTTCAGTTGCCCAAATGAGTCGTGAAAATAGTCTATAACTTTATCGCCATCATCGTTGTATTTGGTCACCTTCTTTAAGTCATATCTTCTCTCACCAATGAATCTCACTGCCTCATAGTTTTCCATCGATAAATTCTCATTAGTTTCGCTGATTGTCACAACTTGGTCCTTTTTTGTGACCAACTGACTATCAGTATTGTGTTCATGACTCAATATCCTGTTATGGAATTATGGTATTATTTCTACCAATTGCATAGTGTTGATATATGCTTTATCGGCATCATAATCAGTTCCAGATACCAAAAGGGAGTCAACATCCTCACGAAATGTAGTATCAGTTAGTTTCTCAGTTAGGTTCGCTGCGAATTGTTTTTGAGTAACTCGGAGATTCTGGTGATCAAGATATAGCTGGAATGCCTTCACTGTTTCACCATGATCGATCATCTGCTCACCAATCAAACGATCAATATCAAAGAGATCCCTCCCTTTCTTCCGTTGATATAGTGCTCTCAGTTTCGTTCCAGCGAGTTCATCGATTGAGTAAGTGCTGATTTCTGCTCCGCCAGAATACCAGCGATTATCTACTGAATAATTCGCTGGGACGGCACCATAAACCGTGAAATGTTCACGAGTATTTATCTCAATTTTAATCCGCTTGGGCGTTGTCGGATCTGATTCTGGCAGAAAATGATAATAAATTCTGAATCCATTTGCTCTTGCCTGGGTAGAGCTTTTACCCATCCAGGGATCGATCAGTCTTTGTATCGTTTGGACTATTGGTTTGATGGGTCCTGGATCCTTTTGCACAAAATCCAAATCTTCTGAATATCTGAGCGGATCTTTGAAATATAGTTTTGTCATCGCGGTCCCACCGCGGAAGAGAAGGCTGTTCTTTAATAGTGGATCATTGAAAATTTCCACCAACATCCTTGATAGAATAAGATCTTGCTCAATCTGCACATCAAATTGCCAAGGTGCTTGTGATTGCCATTCAAGTATGTAGGCTTCTGGTATCAATATTCCAACTCAACCTGGGTGTTTAGGTTCAACCTCCAGCGTTCATTCTTTGGAGAAAGTATCTTCGGACCTGATGCTTCGAGTAAAGCGTATGAAACCTTTCTACCTCCCAATAGCCCCATAAGCTTTCTCCCTCCCTTTTCATACCCAATCAGATCGAATACGTACCCCAGTCTCTGCAAAATGGGAGTACTATAATGAGCTGATGACTCTGCAAGTGGTGCTACTCGCACCTGGCTTATCATTTCACTTATGACGTTAGCTACATGATCCATCCCGCCAATCCAACGATCATACTTAACCAGGTCCAGAATAGTTGTTTCTGGCGTAGATATTTTCATATATCCAGTGGGTGTATTGCGTTGGGTAACTGGCGCTGACTTCATTTTCTGATTTGTAAAGAATCTAACCTTTCCACCCCGCACACGTAATGGGCGCCTAGACTTATCCGTTATCACTTGAAATACCTGAGGACTTTGATGTGCGGATCCATAAAAGAACGCTGCAGTTAATAGACCTACATAATAAGGAGTTTGATGAAATGCCATTAGATCGTCAATATAACGATCCGCTGGTAAGCGATCTGATAGACTCATTTCTTCAGGGATAATCACGTAAAACCCTCGTGCTGGATCTACCAAACGACCAGCCTTTCGCATCTGCTGAATAGCAAAAGGAATGTCCCGATCTACATTTTGACTCGCATCAGCGGTAGTAAAGGACCATATTCCCTTGTTATTTAAATGCTTTATATATGACTGCATATCCATTTTGCCAGCGATTATTTTCGCACAATATCGAGTACAGCTCGAAGTTATGCAAACATAATCGTTCATGTTTATGCATCTGGATAACTAAATATCCATGAACCACTTACAATAGAGGTAGACCTGATTAGGAGTTCACAATGACTGAGACAATCACGATTACAAGGGAACAATTATACGAGAAGGTATGGTCGCAACCAGCTATAGCAATCGCGAAGGAACTGGGGATCTCAGATGTAGCAGTGGCCAAGATCTGCAAGAAACTAAATGTACCGAAACCCAAATTAGGATATTGGGCAAAAAAGCAGCATGGCAAGAGGATCAGGCAAACGCCGCTGCCCCAGTTGAAACCAGGGACTCCAGAGAGCTATACAATACATCCCACCCAAGCAGAAGGATTACCTGATGAGGCTCAAATCATTATCGACCAGCAACAGAACTATGAAAAGGACGAGGCAAACAAAATCACAGTCAAAGAAACCCTCCATGGTGCTCATTCTCTGGTAAGTCAGGCGTACTCGAAACTGAAATCTGCCTACACGGATACATACAATCGACTGGTGTTTCGGAGTATGGGTTTAAGCATATTGGTTACTAAGGATAGCACACGACGCGCATTGCTGATAATGGATGCGTTAATAAAGGCTCTTGAGAAACGTGGGTATTCGGTGAGCATCGACGAAGGCTCCACAAATGTGCAGATCCATGATTGTCAAATATCATTCAGCATCACGGAAAAAATTAAGCGCATCGAACTCACTGAAGGGAGTGAGGTGAAATACTCATGGGAACGGGAGTGGGAGTACCTCCCGACGGGAAAACTCACTCTTGAGATCAAAGAACGCTTCCATGGGCAGAAGGTCATCAGAGATGGAAAAACCCAGCGGTTGGAAGATTGCCTGAATCGATTCATAATTCTGCTAGTTAAGTCTGCTGAGATAATGAAGAAAGAGAAAGCTGAGCACCAAGCCCAGCTGATTAAGTGGGAAAGGGAGCGTGAACTGGAACAATTAGCCAGGAGAAAACGAGAATTGGAGAAGCTACGTTTAGAACAGTTGTTCAAATCAGCAACGGAATGGCAACAGTGCCAATTAATGCGAACTTACATTTCTGCAGTTAGGGACCGATCTAACATAGATTCTGACCAGTCCGGGACCGGCTCCTGGCTTGAATGGGCTGAAGAGAAATTAATTGAACTGGAATCTAAGTTTCTCAATCCAGAATTAGCTGAAATGGAATCGATTGGACCGAAACACTATTGGTAGTGCAAATCCACTATATCTGAACCATTGCAGTTCAATTATTTTGACACAAAATCTCTAACCAACTGATTACTAGGCGGTTGCCCAGGACTTAAAATCCCTCGGCCCTTAAAGCCGTGCCGGTTCGATTCCGGCCCCGGGTACTACCCCAACACATTGATTATACGACCATTACAGCTACCGGCATGTAGCTGTATTTATTGCTCGCGCCAATCATAATTAAGAC
>JABIFX010000147.1 GCA_018650445.1 Fidelibacterota bacterium | reverse complement strand
TTCACGCGCCCCTCGCGACGGAAGATCTATCGAAAAAATTGGACATTATAACCCGATTCCAGATCCAGCAGAACTTGTGATCAATGAAGAACGTCTTTTTCATTGGATGGATCAGGGTGCAAAACCAAGTGACACCGTATTTAGCTTATTACGTGGACGCGGACTTACACTCAAGTATGAGTTGGTAAGCCGTAATGCAGATGAAGCTACCGTTAGCAAAGAGATGCATAAATGGGAACTTGCCCGAGATGATCGTGGCAAAAAAGTAGCCGCAGCAGAGTCAGCCAAGCTGGCCGCCGCTGAAGTTGCAAAGCAGGCTGAAGAAGACGCTGCTAAGAAAGCCGAAGAAGCAGAAGTTGCTGCTAAAAAGGCTGACGAAGCAGAAGCTGCTGAAGTAGTCGAAGAAGTAGCCGTAGAAGAAGCCGTAGAAGAAGAACCTGTCGAAGAACCTGCTGAAGGTACGGAGAAGCAAGATTCTTAAAAAGCTGAAGAAACTCCTTACCGATGATCAGGTGGATTTGACAACCGACGGAGGTATGAGTATGAAAGAGTTCGTAGAGTATGTAGCAAAAAGTCTGGTTGATGCTCCTGATGAAGTTGAAGTCAATCAAGTCGATAGCGAAAGAGTGACCATCTTCGAACTAAGGGTAGCTAAGGAAGATATTGGCAAAGTAATTGGTCGTCAAGGCCGTACAGCCAAAGCATTCCGGACTTTATTAGCTGCGATTTCAGCAAAGGCCGGTACCAACCGCGCCATGCTCGAGATCATCGAATAAGGTAATGTATTCAGCTGAGGTGAATAGAACCGCCGTAGGCATGGTTCGCAAACCTCATGGTATAAAATGGGGACTCAAGGTGACCCTATACAGTATCGACCTTGACATGCTCCAGAGCTTGGAGCAGCTTTTTGTTAATACGGGTAGTGAATGGAAACAACTTACACTAAGAAATTGTCAGGGTTATGATGACTTTGCCATTCTTAGCTTCAACGAAATTCAAGATCGAACTGAGGCCGAAAGTTATCGCGACAGAGAAATATTTACGCTGCGTGAAGACCTGCCGGAATTAAGTGACGATGAGTTTTACATCGATGATCTCATCGGTTGTGAGGTGGTTGACGAGAGCAATAAAAACCTGGGCAAGGTCATAGAGATTCTAAGCCCCGGTGCTCATGATATCTTGCTGATACAGCAAGGTGATTCTGAGACTCTCGTTCCTCTTGTTGATGAATGGGTGGTTGCCATCGATATAGATGGTCGCAAAATTCAAGTGAACTCCGCTGAGGATGTATTATGATTATTGATGTCATTACTACATTTCCTGATACGCTGAACGCCTTTCGTGAGATGGGAATTGTGGGAAGAGCCTTTGAGAGTGGCCTGGCTGAAATGAAATGCTGGGATATGCGTGACTTTGCAGATGATACCTATAAACACATCGATGATGTGCCTTATGGAGGAGGAGCCGGGATGATTATCAAACCGGATCCCTTATTCAGAGCCTTTGAAGCCGTTGCAGAATATCGCAAAAATACTGGGCATCGCATCTTTCTCACACCGCAAGGGAAACCCTTTCAACAGGATGATGCTGAAAGATTGGTTGAGACTCCCCACGTGGTACTCCTCTGTGGTAGATACAAGGGTGTCGATCAAAGAGTGAGGGATGAACTTATCGATGAAGAAATCAGTCTGGGAGATTTTGTACTCTCAGGTGGTGAAATTGCAGCCTTTGCTGTTATTGATGCTATGGTTCGTTTACTTCCAGGTGCAGTCAGTGATGATGAATCTACAAAATCGGACACTTTTCCTGTTGGATTATTGGACGCACCGTATTATACCCGCCCCGCAGAGTACCGGGGCATAAAAGTACCCGACGTGCTGCTCTCTGGGCACCACGCGCAGATTGAAAATTGGAGAGAACAGCAACGTCTTGAGCGAACTAAAGTTAAACGCCCAGACTTGTTCGATAGATATATGAGAGAACTGGAGGAAAGTAATGAACAAAGTAGATAACCTGGTTGCCGGGCAGCTAAAAACTGATTTGCCTGATTTCAAGCCAGGTGATACTGTCTCAGTTGATGTAAAAGTTATCGAAGGCCAGAAAGAAAGAATTCAGGTCTATGAGGGTAATGTAATTGCCCGCACTGGTAAAGGCATCACTGCTACATTTACAGTAAGAAAAATTTCAAATGGTGTTGGTGTTGAGAGAATATTTCCTCTCCATGCTCCCACTGTTGCAGGTGTGAAAGTATTGCGTCGCGGTAAAGTTCGTCGCGCCAAACTATACTATCTTCGCAAACTGCGCGGGAAAAAAGCGAGAATCAAAGAACAACGCGAATTCTAAGATTCACGCTTACCCGAACACGTTAAAGGCTGTCCATTGGGCAGCCTTTTTTTTACCCAAAATTCAATCTCAAATGACAGTTTCTGATGGTTTTTAAGCAGACTATGAATTAAGGTGTCGCATGCTTGAGAATTTGACCCCTCTAAATCTTGCAGCTGTGCTATTGATTGGAGCCAGTGCCGGCTTTATCAATGTACTTGCCGGTGGCGGTTCATTTTTAACTCTGCCATTACTCATCTTTCTAGGATTACCCCCTAACCTGGCCAATGGGACCAATCGTTTGGCCATCTTGATGCAGAACACTTTCGCTGTGGGCAATTTCATGAAGCAAAAGGTGAACCCGGGTAAGTTTGCACTCAAAGCAGCACTTTTTGCAGTACCAGGGGGGATCATTGGTGCCTGGCTGGCTACCCTGGTGAGTAATTCTCAATTTAAACTGAGTCTGGCTCTGGTTATGATCGTCATGTCATTATTTACCCTTTTCGCTTCCAACAGACAGGAGGGAGATCCCCTGGATCCAGATTCTTATGTTGGCTCCTGGATTGGACCTGGATTGGCTTACTTCTTAGTGGGAATTTATGGGGGCTATATACAGGCGGGCGTAGGTTTTCTGGTACTATCAGTCCTCTTATGGCAGAATATCAATCTGGTTCACGGGAATGCTGTCAAGCTGACCATTATCTTCTTCTTTACCTCCATCGCCTTGATCATTTTTGCCTGGAATGGCCAGGTCAATTGGGCCATGGGCGCAGTACTGGGTGTAGGCAGTATGATTGGCGCCTGGCTGGGCACCCATGTTGCCATTAAGAAAGGTCATAAATTTATAAAGCATGTGGTAACCGTTGCTACAATCGGTTTTGCAATTAAACTATTGATTGATATGTAAGTACCTCATATACGCGTGAGCATAGAGCAATCAAATTCAAGATTCTAAAGTAAAGTGATATAGAGAAAACCTCGATGAAATCTCCAGCCAAATCAATTAATCTCTCAGAATTACCCAGTGTGGATGCCCTACTCCAATCTGTTGCTGATATAGAACTACCACATAATCTCAAGAAAAATGAAGCACGTACTCTTCTGGATGATATACGCGAGCTAGCCTCAAAAGGCAAAGCTGCACCCCAGGGTCAAGTGGAATCGAATTATAGAAAAAAACTGCTCAAAATAGCTAACTCTCTACGCAACGTGATCAATGGCACTGGAGTGGTCATCCACACCAATCTGGGACGCTCACCTCTCAGCGCTCAGATGCTCAACGCCATGGAAGAACTCAAAGATGGATACGTCAATCTCGAGCTTGATCTTGATGATGGTCGTCGTGGGAATCGCCATGATCACTTGAGACCCTGGATTCAATCCATCAGTGCCGCTGAAGATGGTATCCTGGTCAATAATAATGCCGCAGCCGTGTTGCTAACTCTTAATACTCTGGCTGATCGTAAGGAAGTCATCATAAGTCGAGGTCAACTCGTCGAAATCGGTGGATCCTTTCGAATTCCTGAAATTCTTCGCAAGGCAGGTTCCAAATTAGTGGAGGTCGGTACCACCAACCGCACACATCTAAAAGATTATGAGGAAGCGATTACTCCTCGGACCAGGCTATTACTCTGGGTACATACATCAAACTATAAGATTTCAGGATTCACGAAAGAAGTCTCACTCCAGGATCTGGTGGCTCTCGGAAAGAAACATGATATTCCAGTCATGGCTGATTTGGGAAGCGGCGCCCTTGTCCCCATTGATGCATTTGGACTCCAGAGAGAACCCCTGGTTTTAGAAGTCATAGGAGCTGGCGTTGATATCGTCACCTTCTCAGTTGACAAATTGCTTGGTGGGCCACAGGGGGGCATCATAGCAGGTAGACAGGTCCTGATAAAGAAGATTGAAAAGAATAACCTCTTGAGGGCATTACGGCCGGATAAGACCCAGATTCTACTCACCTTACAGGCTTTGAAGGCCTTCTCCAGTGGTGAGGATGGTCTGAATGACATTCCTGTCTATCGAGACCTACTCACACCAGTAGAGACACTCCAAAAAAGGGCGGAGGCACTGGTGGACATAATTGAAAATTCCAGCTTGAACTTATCGGTGCTGAACACAGAAGCCCAGGTGGGTTCAGGGGCTTCACCTTCTGAAAAAATGGCTTCGGTAGGAATTGGAATCAAGCATTCAAAAATGAAGGCAGGTCGGATTTCAAGTTGTTTGAGAGCCCATAATCCAGCCATTATGGGTCGCATTGCTGAAGATCTTTTTATCATTGACCTGAAAGCTGTGCGTGAAAGTGAAGATACTGCCATCGTTCAGGCATTAAACAGTATTCGCGGGTAGCTCTATTCCTATCGACCTTAAGACTGTAGACCTTCGACTATCATATAAACGTATCTAGGAGCTAACCCCAATGAATATCTCCTCAGTCTGGCAATCACGTCTCAAAGCCTTAGGCCCTGGTCTTTTATGGGCTGGAGCTGCAGTCGGTGTTTCCCATCTGGTTCAAAGTACTCGGGCTGGAGCGAATTATGGATTTGCCCTGCTGTGGGTTGTGGTGGTGGCCAATGTTTTTAAATATACTGCTTTTGAGTTTGGACCTCGCTATGCCGCCGCCATGGGTGAAAGTCTCCTCGATGGATATCAAAGGGTGGGTAAATGGGCGCTGGTAGCTTTCCTGATTCCAACATTTGGAACTATGTTTGTTCTTCAAGCAGCTGTAACCATAGTCACAGCAGGGTTGGCTTCCAAAATTTTTGGTACCAGTATGAGCCCCCTGACCTGGAGCGCTGTGATCCTGGCCGTTTGTGCTGGGGTACTCACCATTGGAAAGTATCGGGTTCTAGATAAGTTGATCAAGATTATCATCGTGATTTTGAGCATCTCAACCATTGTGGCAGTCGTGACTGCCTTTGGGCACGGCTCCTCAGCAAAAGTTGATTTTGTTCCACCACAACTTTGGAATGTAGCTGGAGTCTCTTTTATGGTGGCCCTTATTGGCTGGATGCCTTCAGCCATTGATATTTCCGTGTGGCATTCACTCTGGACAATTGAAAGACGTAAGGAAACTGGTTCAGCGCCGAGTCTGGCGGACTCTCTGTTTGATTTCAGGCTGGGCTATTTTGGTACAGGCATTCTGGCTCTTGGCTTCCTGAGTCTTGGCGGTCTTATCATGTATGGTACCGGTGAATCATTTTCACCCGCGGGGAGCAAATTTGCTGGTCAATTTATAACCCTATATACGTCAACCCTGGGTAGCTGGAGTTATCCAGTAGTGGCCATTGCAGCGCTTACTACGATGTTTAGCACAACACTTACTGTGACAGATGCCTTCCCAAGAGTGTTAAAACGCTCTACAGAATTGGTGTTTCCAAACAGATATGCTGGCAGAGATGACAGATCACTATATTGGATCTGGCTGGTCATTGTTTTGGGAGGAAGTCTGGTAATTATTGGCCTCTTTATGAGTGGAATGACTATGCTGGTTGATTTGGCCACAACCCTGGCATTTTTGACGGCACCTATTCTGGCATATATTAATTATAGGGCAGTGACCGGTCCCTGGATGCCCGATGAAGGAAGACCTGGTCCAAAACTATTGCTATTCAATTGGGTCAGTATGGTATTTCTGGCAGGTTTTGCTCTCTTCTTCCTGATCTGGAGATTTATACTGAATTGAAGCTAGCAATCCACAATATTCTCTGCAATCTCAACGGTTAGATAACAAGGAAATATGCAAAAAGTAATCGGACTAGCCGGTCATATTGACCACGGAAAAACTGCTCTCGTCAAGGCTCTCACTGGGGTGGATACCGATCGCCTTGAGGAAGAAAAGCGACGTGGTGTCACCATCGATATTGGAATCGCTTTTTATAGTGAGGATGTCACTTTTATTGACGTTCCCGGTCACGAAAAATTCATTAAAAACATGGTGACAGGTGTCAGCACCGTGGATGCAGCCATGTTGGTGATTGCTGCTGATGATGGAGTGATGCCCCAGACCCGCGAACACCTCGACATATTGCATATTCTTGGAATCAGAAAAATTCTGGTAGCCCTGAACAAATCTGATCTGGTTGATTCTGACTGGCTTGAATTGGTTTCTGATGAAGTGGCCACCTATCTCGCTGACAGGGGTTATCCCGACACTAAAATTATCCCTGTATCAGCAGTAACCGGGCAGGGAGTTGAAGCTTTACGTGGAGCGCTAGATCAAACCATCTCTGAAATAAATAGTCAGGATCGACAGGGTGTTTTCCGCCTGCCCATTGATCGCGTTTTCTCGGTAAAAGGCTTTGGTACGGTTGTAACAGGAACGGTTCTCTCCCACGAATTGAGGAAAGGTCAGAGTGTTGAGCTCTTTCCACAGGAAAGTACCTTTCCCGTGCGAGGACTCCAGTCTCATCACCTTGAAGTGGGTAAAATCAAATTTGGTGATCGTGGAGCCATCAATCTGGGCGGCGCCAGCGTTGAAGAGCTAGGCAGGGGGGCCTTTCTAGGGAGTCCTGGTATGTTTCAGACGGGTTCCACCTGGGTGGCAGAATTGAGTGTATTGCCACACTGGAAGAAGCCTGTCAAAGAAGCAGATCGTGTCCATGTTCATGTTGGAACTGGAAAACGTGAAGCTCGGGTCCATCTCCTGGAAGCTAACCAGTGCGATCCCGGGCAAACCATGATGGCACAATTTTTCTTTGAAGAACAGATTTCAGCAGGTTTTAAGGAGAAAATGGTAATCAGATATCTTTCACCTGAGGAAACGCTTGGTGGAGCCGAATTACTCTGGGCTATTGACCGTAGATTAAAGAAGCAGGATAAACAACTACCTATTCTAAAGTCGCTAGAAACGGCTGATCTATCTGAATTGATAAATGCATCGATGGATTTCTTTGATCGTCCCTTAAATCGACGGGAAATTGCCCGATATCTCAGTGTGGCAGAGTCCAAGGTTCACGCGGTGCTCCAGAAATCAGAGGATTATAAGAGCCATCAGGATCGTTTTGTCAAACACTCGGCGTATGCTGCTAGCCTGGCTCAGATGCAGCAGGCGTTGGAGAAATACCATCAGGCAGAACCCCTGGGTAAGGGATTACCTCGGGAGAACCTGACAGAATTGGGACAAGCCAATCGCGAATTTATCCTGGCTTTAGCTCTGCTAGAGGGCACACTTAAAAATCAAGGTGATCTCTGGCAATTATCAGGGCATCAAGGCACACTGGATGAAGGGGATGAACAGGCACAGCAAAAAATCGTGAATATCTTCAACGATTCCAATTTCTCTTCACCTTCTTTGGATGAGTTGAAAAAATCCCTGGATGCTCAGGAGTACACTGTGCTCCAGTGGATGATTCAGCATAAAGATCTGGTGCGCATTGATAAAGATTTCTATCTGCTTAGCAACCAGATTGACTATTTCATAGATGCGCTGCAGAATTGGTTCAGAATAAATCCTGAACTGACGGTGGCACAATTGCGGGAGTTTATCCCCACCACTAGAAAATACATCTTACCCATGCTTAATTATGCCGAGCGTAAAGGCATACTCCTTCGCGATGGTGATGTCAGAAGATGGGTGGGTGAGGAACTGTAGTCAACATTCCTAATTCGGAATTTGTATTTATAGACTATATTGATCGAATG
Source organism: Fidelibacterota bacterium (assembly GCA_018650445.1). Classification (GTDB taxonomy): domain Bacteria; phylum Fidelibacterota; class UBA8477; order UBA8477; family JABMPR01; genus JABMPR01. Next base: position 11,599 of record JABIFX010000147.1, on the reverse strand, counting down.
TCAGCAAAATCCACAAAAAAGGACAAGAATACCACACCCCTCATGCGGCAGTACCTGGAGATCAAATCCAAGTACCCCGATGTCATTTTGCTTTATCGGATGGGTGACTTTTACGAAACCTTTGGCGATGATGCCAAGGTTACTTCAAAGGTCCTGGGTATAACCCTTACAAGTCGTTCCAACGGCAAGGCTGCCAAGGTTCCTCTAGCGGGATTCCCATATCACGCTCTGGATGCTTACCTGTATAAATATATGCAGGCAGGATTGCGTGTCGCTATTTGTGAGCAGGTGGAAGATCCCAAACAAGCCAAGGGTATTGTGAAGAGGCAGGTCGTGGAGGTAGCCACCCCTGGATCAGCCATGAGCGAACAATTTCTGACGGCCAAAGAATCCAATTATTTGGTCTGTGTCTATGCGGGAAATAAAGAAATCGGTTTATCATTCCTTGATGTATCCACCGGAAAATTCAGTGTTCTGGAGCTTCAACCCAATCAATTACGGTCATTCCTCGCCGGTCTGGCACCTCGTGAAATATTGCTGTCAGAGGATGATTCCGAATCTGAATCTTACCTGGGTCGTGGAAAATGGCTATTAACCAGGGTTGAGAGCTGGGTCTTTAATACAGATTTTGCACTCAGTGAACTCACCAAACAATTCAAAACCCAGGGACTCAAGGGCTTTGGGATGACCGGAATGAAAGCCGGGACTTCTGCGGCCGGTGCCATATTATATTATTTACAAAGTTACCAGGGTCGGGATCTGAAGCATGTGACCGGTATTCAAAGCCTCAGTGCCGATGATTGGATGACTATTGATGATGATTCACTAAGAAACCTTGAATTATTCAGATCACTCCGTGGTGGTGACGAGGGAACCCTTATTTCTGCTCTCGATGAATCAGTTACCTCAGGTGGTGGTCGTCTTCTCCGTGATTGGCTCCACAAGCCCCTTTTAGACAAAGAGCGTATCGAGAATCGCCTGGATCAGGTGCAGGTCTTTTTTGATCATTCAGAATTGCGTCAGAACTTGCGTGAAATTCTCAAGCAAATCGCTGATCTGGAGCGGCTGCTTTCAAAATTGAGTTCAACCCGTGGCTCAGCACGAGATTTAGCAGGTCTTAGAAGTTCCATCCACCTATTACCTGAGCTGGCGAAACTTCTAGATGACAAGCATATTCATAAAATTGGTCTCCACGTCGAAGCACTGCCCGATGTCAGCGCACTCCTTTCTGAACTTGAGCGTCTTATTGTAGATGAGCCACCAGTTTCAGTAAAGAATGGGGGTCTAATCCGAGATGGCATCGACCCTGAGCTGGATGAGATTCGGGGTATTACCCGCAATGCCAAGGCCTGGTTGGTGGAATTTCAAGCCACTGAACGGCAGCGCCTGGGGATATCATCTTTAAAAATTGGTTACAATCGTGTATTTGGTTACTACATAGATATTACCAATACCCATAAAGATCTGGTTCCGGAGGACTATATCCGCAAGCAGACACTGGTTAATTCAGAGCGCTTTATTACTGAAGAGCTCAAAGAATATGAAGAAAAGGTTCTGCACGCTGAAGAGCGATATACAGCCCGGGAATTCGAATTATTTGATAAGCTTAGAATTCAGGTTATGGCAGAAGCTGTTCATATCCAATCAATTGCTGATTTTGTCGCCAGACTTGATGTCGTAAGCACCTTAGCAAAAATATCCTATGACAGAAACTATTGCCGTCCCGAACTGAACCAGAGCCTCCAGATTGAGATAAGTAATGGGCGTCATCCTGTTATCGAGCAACTGCTGCCAGTGGATGAAGCTTTTATCCCAAATGACCTACTCATTGATGCTTCCGAGGATCAGATATTGCTGATTACGGGTCCAAATATGGCCGGGAAATCTACTTATTTGAGACAGATAGGTCTCCTGGTCCTTCTGGCCCAGATTGGCTGCTATATACCAGCTGATAAAGCCAAGATCGGTATGGTAGATCGAATCTTCACCCGAGTTGGCGCTTCAGATAACCTGGCTGGTGGAGAATCCACCTTTCTGGTTGAAATGAATGAAACTGCCAACATTCTCAACAATGCTACTCAGCGCAGCCTGATCCTGCTGGATGAGATCGGTCGTGGAACTTCGACCTACGATGGTCTGGCCATTGCCTGGGCACTTATTGAATATCTACATGGAAAAACCGAACAGGCCGCCCGCACTCTTTTCGCCACCCATTATCATGAGTTGACCAAGTTGGAAGGTATCTTGCCCCGTCTGAAAAATTATAATGTGGCTGTCCGTGAATACGATGAGAAAGTTATCTTTTTGAGGAAAATTGTTCCTGGTGGTGCCAGTCGTTCCTATGGTATCCATGTTGCACAGATGGCTGGTGTGCCACTGCCGGTAATACAACGTGCTAATGAAATTCTTTCTGATCTGGATTCTGGTGAAATCAGTGTACGATCTGATGAAATTAGTGAAGCTGTCCCAACCTTTGATACCCAGCAGATGTCCCTTTTTGATAAGCAGGAACGAGTACTCCGCGACAAGCTCAAAGGTTTAAAGCTGGACCAGATGACCCCTCTGGAGGCCATGGTACTTTTAGATGAGATGACCAAGAGCATTGACGATGATAACTAGTCTGGAACCATGGGTGCCTCCTGGGCGTAAGCTTGCTATGAAATATTTGTCACTCCTCATCTTCCTTCCTGTAGTTTTAGTGGCTGAATCAGTTTCTTACGGAGAAGATCCATTTGTCATGGGTATGTCTATTGATGCCTATGCCCTTGGAAATATAAAGGCACTTCCCATGGCTAACCCAAGTCCGGGAGCCAATGTTGCCTATCTGACTGGACGGGATCAAAAACTGGGTTTTCAACACACAGAAGGGTTTGGAGGTGTCTACCAAACCGATGTCCTCAGCGGCAACAAGGATAATTGGTCGCTGGTATTATTTCGCGGTGGAGTAAGTGGCATTCCAGATACTCGCGATGCTTTGCTGGATTACGGTTCGGATGGCGTAGCAGATACAGACGATGCAGATGGGTCGGAGAATAATGGTCAGCTAGATCCAGGGGAACGCTTGAGCATCAATTCGATCAGCTATTTCAGTACCCAACAATTGTTAGCTGAATTAGGATATTCTCACCTGCTTAATTCAAAGCTTGCTCTACACGGTACAGCACGTCTGCTATATCATGATCTCTTTGCTGAAAGTGGTTTTGGGGTAGGATTCCATGGTGGATTACTATATCAACCCATTGAAAAAATGCGTCTGGGCTTAGAGGTTACAGATATTTTGAGTACAACCCTATTCTGGAGCTCTGGTCTAACTGAGGTTTACGCACCTCAAGTATTTCTGGGTGCGGATTATTATTTAAGCTTTAAGAAAATCCCATTTATTATCCATCCCATTGTACAGGCTGAAATCTCATTGACGGGGAAACAGGCTGAGCTGAATAAGGAAACCTGGGGCTATGCTACGGGTCTGGAAATCGGTTTTCAGAATCAACTATTTATCCAATTGGGACGCAATTCTCTGGATCAGTTTCAGGTTGGTGCCCGTATTCGGACAAAATATATAGATCTTCATTACGGTACAGGATTCTCAGAATTGACCACAGTCGCTGGTCAAACTCATAGGGTGGGCGTTGGTCTCAATATCGGCGAATTTGATTTGTTCTAATGGATAGTTAAGTCTATCCTGTTATTTAATACATTCGGTTTACTACACATTTAGGGAGGACAATTATGGTGCTCGATCGCCAATCAGCCTGGGAATTGCTATGTGAATACACTATAAGTGAATCTTTGAGAAAACATGCACTTGGAGTAGAAGCTGCCATGCGTGCCATGGCTGGCAAATATGGTGGTGATCCAGAGGTCTGGGGCATTACTGGTTTACTTCACGATTTTGACTATGAAAAATATCCAACAGCAGAGGAACACCCCTTTAAAGGTGTGGAGATTCTCAAGGGATTGGGGTATCCCCAGGAAATCCTTGACGCCATTATGGGACATGCCGAGTACACGGGTGTGGAACGCAAAACGTTGATGGCTAAATCTCTATTTGCAGTAGATGAATTGGTGGGCTTTGTTTTTGCAGTGACCTATGTTCGCCCAAGTAAAGCCGTTCGGGAAGTAGCACCAAAATCAATCAGAAAAAAGTTGAAGCAAAAGGCATTTGCTGCCAGCGTCAATCGAGATGATATTGTTCAAGGCATGCTGGAACTTGAGCTTGAAGAGAATGAACATTTTCAATTTGTGATTGATGCATTGACAGGTGTAGCAGAGGCTGTGGGTCTGGCAGGTGTCGCGCCAGATTAATCAGATCAGCTGAGTTACCAGGGTTCTAAATTCGCTGAGTATCATAGCTGTGGCTCCCCAAACTTTATGACCATCAATTTCAAAGAATGGAATTTCCCAGTCTCTGTTTTTGAAATGACGTGATTCGTATTGAATTTCCCGCTCGCAGAGTGATTTTATTGAAACTGTGAAAATCTCAGCAACCTCTTTGGGCTCTGGGATGAAGTCCGGTTTGTTGCGGGTATACCCCACGACTGGTTGAACGATATGATTACTCACCGGGATAGGCAACACGCTGGTTAGCCCTAACACTTCTACCTGCTCAGGTAGAATGTTCACTTCTTCATAAGCTTCTCTCAAGGCAGTCTCAATATCGGTCTCTGTGCCATCGCGTCGGCCTCCTGGAAGCGCTATTTGTCCGCTATGGACAAACCCATCAATAGTCCTCCGTATCAGCGGGAAGACCCATTCACCATTTTGGGGGTAAAGAGAAATCAGCACAGCTGCGGGATGTAGATTGTCACCGAGAGACTTCAATTCACGCCCCTCGGGCATGAGATGCTTTTGAGCCATCCAGCCTGGCAGGGGTTGCTTTAGAAGTTCGCTAAGTTTTTCGATAAAATGATCCATCAGTCTGCATTCCGTATTGTTTTCATGGATAGTCCCACCAGGCCACTCATTGCCGCTCCCATACCAATAAATAGGAAAATAGTTCGCGGAGATATCCATTCAGCAAGAACTCCCGTTAGAGCCACAGAAATTGACATTACACCGATTACAGCCAGGTTAATCATAGAAAAAACGCGTCCCTGCATATGTCCAGGAACGATGGAGTGGATCAGGGTGGTTCTGGTAACCTGTATAAATGGGATACCCAGAGAATGAATAAATATGATTGATATGGTCAGCCAGAATGGATCAATGCCAAGGCTTCCTACCCAGAAGAGGGGGATAAATGTGAGCCCATCATAAATCAATCCCAACATCAGCCAGGTACCTTTTTTGTATCTGCTGGCATAGCGATAAACAAAAATCGTGGCTATGAGCATACCCACGCCATAACTGGACTCTATAAAGGCGAAATCTCTACCGCTACCATCCCAAACTTCTTTGATAAGCAAGGGGGTTCCCACCACAGCAGGTCCCATGATGAAGAGGTTATTCAAAGCTGTAATTAGAATGATCCAGAAAAGTCGGCGGTCTTCATATGTGACATATCTTAAACCTTTCTTCAGCTCAGCAAGATGTCGACTCTCATAGGTGGTTGCCCGTTTCTCCCCCCGTTGATAGGAGATCAACATAATCATAAGGAACGAAATTAAAAAGGTTCCAGCATCCAGGAAAAAGAGATTGGTCAGCCCCAGGGCTGAGAGGAGCATCCCCGCACCAAATAAACCAATAAAATAGGCCAGATAGCCAGTTGATTGGATCAGAGCGTTAATCTTAAGAAGCTGTGATTCATGAACCAACTCAGGGATGATAGCATCTCGGGCTGGATTGAAAAGGGTCCCAAAAGATGCAGCCGCAAAAACGACGACGGCCAGGAGCATAGGGCTCAGCATATCCAATGAATAAAACAAAGGGATCAGCAGTATGAGAAAGAAGCGAGCAAGATCACTGATAAGCATGAGTGTTCGACGCCGATAATGATCAGCGAGCACTCCTGAAAACAATCCAAATAGGAGAGCCGGAGCAGTGGCAGCGAAGGCAATAAAACCTGTAAGAGAAGGGGAACCAGTAAGATCCAGCATTAACCAGATTACAGCCATATGTGTGATACTATCACCGGCCTGGGAAACAAGTTGCCCTAACCATAGAAAGGAAATATTGCGATTTATAAACAGTGGGAATTTGCTGACTAGGTATGCCGCCATAGTTACCTAGGCCTTTAAAAACTGGGAATTATTAATCGAAGAGCGAGAGTGAAAATAGTTCTATAACAATGATTGCCCTGAATTATTTGATCGATCGAATAAACTCCTTGGGAATTTTTTCAAGATCTCTCCTTTTAATCCCATTCTTATAAACATCGACAATCTGAGGAGTAATCATGACCAAAAGTTCAGTTTTTTTCTTGTTCACTTGGGTAGATTTAAAAAGCTCACCAATGATGGGGATAGAACCAAGAAGGGGAATCTTCGATACTGTGATCACATCAGATTCTTGCATGAGACCTCCCAGCACGATGGTCTGACCATTTTTTACAATAACTTCTGTGACAGCACGTCTGGTAGATATAATTGGGATTCCATCAGGGGTTAGTCCCTGCTGGAAATTAGCCTGGGGTGATAGTCGAATCGTGACGGTTGAATCATTATTGACATGAACAAAAATAGAAAGTTTGACAGTAGCATTTTTAAATTCATATGAGGTCATTCCAAATTCATTCAGCTTTGGGTAGGGTATCTGATCTCCAACTTCAATCTCGGCCTGTTTATTATCAAGTACCATAAGATGGGGCGTAGAAAGGAGGTTTAATTCATTTGAGGTAGATAGCATACCCAGTACGACATCGATATCTGCTGCAATAATACCCATGCCAAAACCACCTGATATTAGAGCGGGCGTTGGTTCTGTAAGTGGCTCAGTAAATAGATTACGAAATCCAAAGTTTGATTCAAAGACGCTTTTAATGTCCCCATTGTCCGCATCCTGCTTGGTAAACCACTGGACTCCTCTATTATGATCATTGGTGATTGACACCTCAACAATGGCACTTTTAATATGCACTTGATCTGTATGGGTATCCAGCGTCTCCATGAGCTTAATGAGCTCAGCAACCTGACCTGGAGTGTCTTGAATAATCACCGTATTTGTTCTAACATCACCGAATACCCGCCCGATTTCAGGTGTTACAAATGAAGTGAGAGCTGCGGCCAGGTCTTTTGATTCAGAAAACTGGCATGAATATGACTGTGTGCGCGTTGGGATGGCAATGTCATCCTTATTGGTAACCAGATATTTTCCAGAGGTGCCGAGTTGCTGAAACCCTAAATCATATAACTCGGTCATAATCGATAGTGCTTCCAGGGGAGCGATATTTTTTAAATCCAGAGTGATTTTTTTAGTACGAATCTCAGGGTCGGAGATGAAAATCATACCACTTTTCTCACTGAGAATACGAAGAACGTTCTCTAATTTAACTTCCTTCACAGAGATGGAAATTTTATCTCCACTGGCCTGAGCATGAGCAAACAGGGGTGTTAACACAACCACAAGAATTAATATAGAGCGGACTAACTGATTGAAATTATTGCTTGATCTCATATCACTCTCTCTCGATAACAATGGAAAATATATCATCACTATTTCCTAATACGATCATTGTGTCCTGTATTGTTTGGACAATGTAGCCCTGTATCTGGTCACCTTCACCATAAATATCATTATTTAAAATAGCGTATGGAGCTGATCTATCCCAGATAATACCATTGATGGTAATTTTTGGGCGTACAATACGTTTTTTGCGCTTAACTGGTTTCTTCTTGGTCTTCTTCTTAGTGGATGGAGTATCCTGCTTAGGCTTTGGAGGTGGTGCCACATAGACCCTTACAAAAGGATTGCGCATTTTCGTCAGATCTGCTTTTGAACTGAGTGTATCTATGGCTTCTACAAAAGCAAGATTATCGATCATTGGTGAAGATACAGTTCTTATGGTGTTTTGGAGTGCCTCCAGATCTAACGCAAGTGTATTACCAATCTTTCCAGATACTTCCCCTGAGAAAATTTTATCGAATGAGCCAGTGAGCCAGAGACCAGCAGAGCCTAGAGCTACAACTGCCACAAGAACGATCAGGAGGGTGGTATTTTTATTTTTCATTTTTTACCCTCCTTTGCAACTAGAACTGAGAGCGTTAAATCGTATCGAGCATAATCACTTCGTTCAAGGGGCTTAATGCCCATTTCATCAATAAGAATCCATTCCTTATGTCTCTCAATCATCTCCAGGAACTTCAAGAAATCACCATAACGGCCAATCATACTCAATCTTATAAGATGTGCTTGATACTTTTTGCCTACATTGTTGAATCTATTCATGGGTTCGAGTGTAACAACTTTGAGTAAAGCATTTGTGCAGAACCTATCCAGAACTGGAAAAATAGCGTTAACTCGAGTACTCCCTAAGAGTCGTGATGCAAAGATGGCTTCAAGAGAGTCAAGAACAGCCAACTGAGTGTTAAGATTTTCAATGGCCATTTCAATATCAAGACTCACCAGGTCAATGTATGTCTCAGCGAGTTGGTTTTGTCTCAGAACGGCTTCATCGTAACGTTGACTTTCAGGTAAGATGAGAACCTGCAAGGAGGATCCGGTAATAGCGAAGTAGATTACGATGGCTGTTACCAACCATTTCATCTGGATGGCTTCTAACCAAAATTGGAATTGCTTTTTCATTCGTACAATCCCAGAGAGAAGACCAATTTCAGTCGATCCTCTTCTTTGTAAATTCGATTATTTTCTACTTTAATATCTGAGTAGAGTGTTGAAAGCGGTAAACTGAAGAGCAGGTTTCCACGGAAATTGTCCACAGAAAGGATATCTCGGTTACCTCCCTCAATATAGGTATAGCCTTCAATTATTAAATTCGGACCTGAATTCTTTTTGTTGGCTTTGAGATCTGCCTTGGAGAAAATTTTTGTGATGACCAAATCCGGGGGTAGCGCTTTAGTAATATCAATCAATATCTTACGCCAGACTGCAGGCCGGGTCCTGGGTTGAAGGAAAATATCTGACTCTTTTCTCAAGCGATTCCGAACTCCAATTTTTCGCTCAAGGAACAACATGCGTGGTTCCACGCTAGAGATTTTCCCTTCAATATCAGAGTTCAAGCCTTCAAATACTTGTGCCATGTAGGCCTGGCTTTCATGAGTTCTCACCAGAATAAAGATGGTTGCTCCAAATATGATGACGTACAGCAGAAAGCTAAAACGCTTCAGATGACGCTTGACGCGTTCATCGGCCGTGGAACTAAGAAAGTTTAATTGAAATTCCATGACTATCTCAATGCAAGTCCAATGGCTGTAGAAAATTGATATTGATTACCTGTAGATAGCTCTACATCCGGATAAAAATCCAGAATAGGATCCCAAATCTCAGCAGGGATTTCCATAATCTCTTCAGATAGGGTGAAAAAAGATTTGATGAAAGAATCGTTCAGTAATCCACCAGTTACATACAGCTTCTCAATCTTTTGTCCCGTATTATAGAAATGCCGGAAGTTTAATTTGCGAATTGTCATGGATAATTCTTTGAGTTTTTGTCCGACTATCTTGTTTTCCATGTAGAGTGCAGTAATTGGCTCATCATTTGAGCTGACTTCCAGAACCCCACGCCGCAAATATTCAACCTCAATAAATGGGATATCAGCAGATTTGGCAATAATAGTATTCAAATTGTTGCCACCAAATGGAAGGTAAAGAAATTCTGGGTGTTGCGAAGAATCAATAATTGTGTAGTGAGAATTACTGCCGCCAAGTTGCAAAACACCGACTGCTTCAGTTATTTTTGGGTTCATGCGATGAAATAATTGAACGGTGGGCAACGTGCTGGTTTCCAAGACTTTGATATTGGTAGAAAGTGATTTGAAAACTTTGGTGAGCCATTCTATTCTATTTGTCTTAATAACAGCGAGCAGGACATTCAATTTTTTCTTTTGCGACTGTGGCAAGAGGGTAAAATCATAATCATAGTTATCTGCTGGATCAGCCAGTAGGGGAGCCAGCTCCCAAAAAAGCGCCTGCTTTAATTCGTGTGTGGCTATCTGGGGAAGCTGGAGGAAAAACAGGTTCTGATATTTTGCGCTCAGACCCACGTTGATATCAGCTCGTTTGTAGGGCAGATCATTTAAGAGAGTCCTGATGCCGTTCATGATGTGTGTTTCATTTATCTCACGGACATCCTTGACTACATCTTCTTCGAGATAATCGTACTTTAACAGTTTGGCATGTTTACGGCTACTTTTCTTAGTATAGTAGACGGCCACCTTTATGGCATTGGTCCCAATATCGATACCGATTCTTATTTTTTTTGCTCTGGCCATGATCCCTAAATACTTGGTTTTATTTTAAAAGTATTTTGTAGTTCATTTCGATTGACATATATCTCATGAATATAGAAAACCTCGCCCGAGTTTCTATTTAAAAAGGTTGATGTTAAAGGATTGTAGGAATAAAAAAATCCCCCTGTCTCAGGAGGATTATTTTTTAATTCTAAGGGGTGTATAGATTAAGCGTGTTCGTGATTGGCGTGCTTTTTATTCCATTTCTTAGTTTTCCAGCGACCAATCTGTTTGGGCCAGTCATAATGCTTTTTATGCTTGAAACCTTTGTGCCAGCGATAGTGTTTGGGGTGTTCAGTATCTTTAAATACAATTTGATTGTCATACTCTTCGCCGTGTTCCATGGAGATGGTCTTACCTACGATGGGTCCGCTGAGTTCACCCTTCTTTAAAATGATGGTTCCTGCGGTGTAGATGGCGCCATTGATCTTATCTTCGCGCTCATAGTCCTTACCTTCAGCTTCAATCTCAAAGTAATTATCAGGATTGGTGAAAACCAGGGCGGGCATGGCATCAGCGCTATCAACAGGAACTGGAGCATTGATAATGTTTTGGTGTTCAAAGGTGATATTTGTACCAGTGAATACCAGTGTGCTGTTTAAAAATCTGCAATTCTTTAACTCAACATAATCACCAGTAAAAACATGGATTCCCTCGCCACCCATCTCTACTTCCCACCACCAATCCCACTTTTTATAACTTTCATTGTGAATGGCCACTGCATTGTCAATGAAGTAATCAAGATCAACTTCAGGCATGAAGGGGAAGAAGCGGCTACGATTCTCTTCGTCAATATCAGTTTCATAACCATTGGTGTTAATCGTTTCATCAGAAGCGAGAGCACGGTCGAAGTGAGTATCTTCAGAAAGGTCTAATGAAATCTCAGCTTCTATCTGAAATTTATCAACATTCACACTCAGGATATTCAAGACAGGATCGAAAACAGTGGTGATGCCATCGACTTCAGCGTTAATCAGACTGTCAGGTCCATTGTTTATGCGCCATAAGGTTTCGTTCACTGAAGACTCCATGGCATACTGTAGCTTAATATTGTTTACGGTCTCTGCGGAAGTGGCAGTAGAGAGATATGAGACATTCAATACGGCAACACCGGTAAAGGAAAAGATTGTGAAGATCATGAGGACGGCTACTAACATGCCTATTATATATTCAAATGCTGTGCCAAAAATCAAACAGTGGATAAAGCTAAAGAAAACAATCAGATAGACATGTCATAAAAATGTGCACATTCAAAAT
>JABIFX010000269.1 GCA_018650445.1 Fidelibacterota bacterium | reverse complement strand
TGAATCCCTGGGTATTTCCAGAGAACAAGCGCTGGAGGGCATGCGTAAAGCTCAGCCCGATCCTGGAGCCCTACGAATCTGGGATCTGGAAATGGATGGCCGCCACTTCTCCCTGGTGAATGCCTTTGCAGCCAATGATCCACAATCAACCAGGACCATCTGGAATATGATCAAGGAACATCCCAGTCTTGACCATGAGCATACCTGTGCCTTTTTGAATACCCGCTCCGATCGAGTGAATCGCAGCTCACAATTATTAGAGTTGATTCTCAAAGATATTAAACCAGATTCTCTTTTTGTCCGAGGCGACAAGATGGAACGATTTGAGAAACCTTTCTTTTCAAAGGTGAAGGGTCGAGTTGAACAGTTCTCAGAGAATCAAAGTGCTGCCGTATTCGCTAAAAAATTACTTTCGCAGAAAGGCAATACTCTGATTTTTGGAATTGGTAATATTGTGGGGAGTGGTTTTCAAATACTTGATGAATTAAGAAAATATCGGGTTTATAAATGATAGAAATTGCCATCGGGTTGGGTATCATACTAAGTCTCTGGTTAACAGAGTGGCTGGGGGTAACTGCTGGTGGTATCATCGTGCCGGGCTATATCGCCATGTATCTCCACGATCCATTACGAATTATTGCCACATTCACCATTTCAATTCTTGTTTTTCTGATTGTCCAGGGTCTATCCCAATTCCTGTTGATCTATGGGAAACGCCGTTTGGTGCTTTCGCTCCTATTGGGATTCTTCCTAGGCTATATCTCCAGAAATTATCTGGCCGTTGAATTCCAGGCTCTCGGTTGGGACTTTTATACGATTGGTTACATCATTCCCGGGTTGATCGCCTCGTGGATGGATCGTCAGGGCGTTGTGAGAACCTTGAGTGTTATTCTCATTACTGCCAGCATTGTGCAATTGGCGGTCATGCTTATCAGTGGTGGGGTGATTCATGTTTAGGCCAGCCATACAACGTGTCGAAGTTCTGGTTGCCATGGCTATCATTTCACTGGTGGTATTTTATACAGCGAGTTCCCTGACCGTCGAGACTCGGCAACCTGCTTATGATGTCAAAATTGCTGCAGCCCAGCGTATGGCCACTGCCATGCAGATTCTAAAAGACAGCCGCGGTGAGGCCGCTGTATTTATGGATGATATCAATGATCCCAATGAAACAGGCTTAATCGGTCGTCAGTTTACTTACATCACCACAGATGAAGGTGATCTGGATGCCAAAATATCAGTCCTTGACCCCAATGTAGCAGCCATGATCGTAGATTATCTTACCCGTGCAGGTGTTTCAAAAGGTGATAAAGTTGCAGTGACCCTGACCGGTTCCATGCCTGGTGGAAATTTAGCTGTTGTCTGTGCCCTTGAGGAAATGGGGGTTGTACCACATGTTCTGGCTTCGGTGGGTGCCTCACAGTGGGGTGCTAATATTGAGGATTTCACCTGGTTGGATATGGAAAAGGTCCTCTATGACACCTCAATTATTTCTTTTAAATCCAGTGCTGCAAGTATGGGTGGAGGTTCTGATGTGGGACGGCGGTTGAGTCCCCGAGGTCGTGAACTCATCCAGGAAACCATCACTAGAAATGAGGTTGAATTCATCAATAGTGAAGACCTTACTGACGCAGTACAGCGTCGAATGGATTTATTTGGTGCCAATGGACCAATAGATGAGTACCAGGCATTTATAAATGTGGGTGGTGGTGCCGCTGTTCTTGGTGATGCAGCCTATGTGCGTTTGATTCCCCCTGGTTTAACAGAACGAATGCAATTTGAATCCATGCGCAACGGTGGTGTCATGGCTAAATTTGGTCGTGAAGGAGTGCCCGTCATACATGTGCTCAACATTCGTTCCATGTTCGCCCAATTTGATTATCCCTATGCCGCCACACCCACCCCAGAACTTGGTATCGGTTCCTTCTATGCCAGTGAAAGATATAATCCCTGGACTACTGCCCTGGCTTTAGCGCTGTTGTTAGTTATGGTGGTTACCGTGGGTCTGAATAGCAAACGCAAGATTAAACATCATTTAGAAAAATACGAACCGGACTCCTATGTTTAAAAAACTGATCCTTCTGACCTTGATTCTGAGTAGCACATTTGCTGGTGTTCTAAAGCCACAAGATGCGAAAAGCCAACGCGACATCCTGATTGTCTCCGGGAATCGCAGCTCCTACTACACGCTGGGTGGGAAATCCCTGGTATATAAAGTCAAGGGCCCACAGAGGATAAAAATTTATTCCCGCGCAGTACTCAGTAGTAAGCGGGGCAAATCAAAATCGTTTGGTTTTGAAGTCCAACTCAATGGGAACCAACCACTCCAGGTGAATCACCAGCAGAAGTACAGCAAAGGTGTTAAATCACCCCAACATCCCAATCATTACTTTAGCAAACCTGCCATTGATTATATCAGTATTCCTGCCGGAGTGAATGAAGTGACCATTCGTCCCAAGAAGCGTGGTGAGCGCATTGTTGTTCGCGTTCTTGAAGACAATAAGGCTCCCAAAGGTAAGAAAAAACGTGTGGATGCACTTTCTGAAGAAGAGCCTATCAAGCTGATTTCCAATAACAAACGTCTTAGCTATTATTCCATGACAAAAGATCACCCGCTCTTTGTAACTATGGAAGGTCCGGTTAACCTAGAGATAACCAGTAGATTAGGTTTTGGTCCTCAGATGGGACGCGAGGAAGATTACCGCATCCAGGTTCTGGATAATGGCAGAGTTGTTGGAACATACTATTTCTCAACCGATCGCTCTGAAGTCACAACGGTAGATGGTCAAAATGGAGTCGTCCCAGGCAGTTGGCGTAGTTGCGATGTTAAACTGGGCAAAGGTATGCACGAAATTAAGCTCAGGCTTATGGATAAGGATCGCCAGGTCTTTATCAAGTTAAATCAGATTATTGGAGACTAGTGCGACGTTTACTTTTTATAGCACTCCTGTTCGGACAATTATTCTCACAGAGCTTATTCCAGAGGCTGGCAGCCCCGGTATTCTATGAGCTGGGAGTCCAACCCAATTTCCAGAGCAACCCCCTCAACCTTTCCTCAGTAGAAATTCTTAAAGCAGCTCAAGATTCAGATTATTTGAATGGAATTGCCTATTCCTCCAGCAACGTGGTCTCTTTCACTGGAAAATTGAGCTATTCACCGCGTTTGTTTGCTGGTCGGAAGACAAGATTCAATCTTCAATTTAATCATCATTACTACCATGATATCCCTGAGCGAACCTACCAGACTTATTCCATGGGTATCCGGCAGTCACTGGGACAATACCGTTTCCTCGATTTGGGTTACTGGATACTGCCTGAGTATTACTTGCGAAATTATTTAGTTCGAGATGTTAGAACACTCCAGTCTAGTCGTGAAGTATGCAACTTTGGCACGGACAGGATTTGGCTGGGGTTACAACACCGTTTGAGCAAAAAAAATAAAATCGAATATCGTCTAACTGTCCGCAATGAGATATATCAGGCACCCTTTTCACATTATGATATGAACATGCTGGAAGCAGATCTCAAATTGATTGTGGGTCAGTTTAATGGCCTATCCCTGGTCACGGAGTTTCAATACGGGGCTGCTGACAATATTAACGACTATGACGACAGGGATCGTTCCTATAAGTATTTGAATATTAGACCCTCAATGACTCTGGAGATGCCAGGTGACCATAGAATTCGTCTTGCAGGCAGATATGACCAGCGAGCCTATGAGAGCGAACAAAATGATGACCCGCTCCATGCTGGTCGTTATCAGGATGAAGTCCGCATTGATTTCACATTAATACCAAATATCAGTGGACCATTTCTTGTGGAGCCCTTCGCTGGCTATCGTGAACGTCGTGTGGACTCCAGTGATCAGAGCGTTCGCGAGCTTAAATCCTTTTCAAGATACTGGTTTGGTGTCCGCTTTAGATTCAAATCCGTTATAGACATGTACTTTTAATTTTAAGAAAAGATGAGTTACGTTAAGCCCATGAAAAGAATTATATCACCATTACTACTACTTACTCTAGTACTCAGCTTATCCTCTTGCCTGAAACCTGATTCAATCAAGAATTCAACTTCAGTAGTTATCAATTTAATTGATGTCATTGAGACAACCGGTTTCGCCCGTGATGTTGAAGCTCACGGGAATAAAATCTTTGTGGCTGCATCACAAGCTGGCAATCAGATCTGGCAGGATGATAATGGGACAGTAACTAAAATTATGGAACACCATTTTAGTGCTTCCCCAGCACTGAGGGTGACCCTTGAACCTGAATCCAGGATTTTGTTTGCATTTGATCGCGAAAAGGGGTTTTTCAAGCTCCTCAACGAAGAGTTGACTGACTTTGATTCGGTCTATGTAACAGGTGATTGTATTGATATTGACGAAAATAATGGAAATTATGGCAGTGGTAGCAATGAGGATTTTATTGCTCGTAAGCTAAATGATAGTCTCGTTGCGCTATACGTTATTGATCGAACTCCAAGTGATGGACTCAAGCGCTATTATTTTAACCGACGATTCAAACAGCCTATTCCTTTTATTTGCGAAGGCGGTTATTACTTCTGGGAGCTCAGTAATGTGGGTGTCTCCACTGGGGGTATTAATCTTGGTATGGATATCAGAGACAGTCTCACTGCCATCTCTCATGATGAATTAGGGGTTGGATTGTACAATAGTGCCCGTATCGAATTGGATACGCTTAGTATCGTTGACACACCAGGAGAGGCTCTTGAAGTAAAATTTTATGAAAATTACCTGCTCTCAGCCAATAACTGGGCAGGTATGGAGATATTTTCATTGGGTGCAGGGGGGAATAGCCTCACCCATGTATCTGATATCGAAGTTGGTGGTTGGGTAAAACAGATTAGCATTTGGAATGATATTGCAGTTTTGAGCTGTGGGGAAAATGGAATTTTCCTGGTTGATTTAAGTGACCCAGAGAATCCAAAGGTTGACCAGCCCATTGAAGCAGGTTATACCTATCGCACTTATGTAGCTGGTGATATTATTTATGCGGCTACGCGTGAGGGAGTAAAACGCTACCACATCGAAAACAGGTAATTAATGCGCAAATCCCTCTACATCATACTGCCCCTTCTTCTGGCTCTCAATTCATTGGGAGCTGCTGATTTAATACGCCCCTCGATGAATCTCACTTCGACTGCAGGTGGTGTGCAGGTTGATCTGGACTTTCAGCATGTCAGTGAAGCCCAATGGCGCTCGATGTTGGAGCAACCCGAATCGTTTCATAACTATGGTTATGGTGTAGCCGGTGGACCCGGTGAAGCGGCTCTGCCCATGCTCACAATATTTGTTCCTATCACTCAAGATATCACCCCCAATATTACAAATATCATTCGGAATGACTATAGCCTCGCGAACTTATCTCTTAAGGCGACACCTGCTGGACATCTCGATTCAGATATGCAGGCAGTCGAGATTGTCACCTACGATTGGAACCGTATCAGCAGATCACTTGTAACGGACATTCTGGCGGGTGAAACTAAGCAATATAAAGATCAGGTTTATTTGCCCATTACAGTGCACCCAGTAACATTAAATAGATCCACACATGCACCAGAGGTTCCTACGAGGATTCAATTTGAGATTCAGGCAGTAGAACTTGCCAATGCCTCTCTGGTCACTGATGATGGTGGTATCCGTTCTGTGACACTACCTGAGGAACAGTTTGTCAGCCGGGGTCATTATCTCATCATCACCCCACCCCAATTTGAGACCTATATCCAGTATTTTGCTGATTGGAAATTGCGCATGGGATACAAGGTCACAATTATAGGGACCGCTACTACAGGGAATTCTGCCAGTGCAATAAAATCATATATTCAGACAGCCTGGGACACCTGGGAAAGTCGTCCAGATTTTTTGGTCATTGTAGGTGATGAGGATCAGGGGGTTCCCGGTCATTATATTCAAAATCCCCAGGGTGACAATCTGGTTACCGATCATCCATATGCCCTCCTGGAAGGGGACGATTCATTTCCCGAACTGATGGTGGGTCGTCTATCTGTGGATACTGTCTCCGAATTAATTTCATTTACATCAAAAATTGTGGCTTATGAGAGTAGCCCCTACATGGAGAACACGGACTGGTTCCTGCGAGCGCTCATGATATCCACGACCTGGGGTGCTGCATCAGCCCAGGCCACCAAGGAATGGGTCGCAGATAAACTGATCGAAAAAGGATTTGATCAGGTCTATACAGCTTACCACCCAGGAGCATCCAGCACATTCAATATCTCTACTCCGATTAATGCAGGTGTGGGATTTGTTAACTATCGCGGCTATGGTATGTACAATGGCTGGTATGGACCCGATTTTGTGACTCATAATATTCACACTCTGATTCACTCAGGAGCTAGAACACCAATCATCACCTCTGTTGTATGTGGTGGTGGCAATTTTGCTGCTGGATCTGATGACCCTTGTTTTGGTGAAGCCTGGACCCGTATTGGAACTGTTTCAGTTCCAAATGGTGCCGTTGCATTTTTTGGTCCCAGCGAACTTTACACCCATACCCAGTTCAACAATGTTATCGATATTGGCATCTATTCCGGAATTTTCGATCAAGGTCTCACCACACTGGGTGAAGCGCTTTGGAATGGTAAATTTGAACTATGGCGAAATTACCATCAAAATACTTACTTCCCCTTTGACCAGACGCCTGAATTTTACCACCATATCTATAACTTGCTGGGTGATCCAGGCATGCAATTATGGACTACGGTTCCCCGAAATCTCAGTGTGGCGCATACTGACACTCTGGATACAGGTGATAATTTTATTCCAATTTTAGTGAGCGATGCTGAAGGGGAAAGCATAGCCGGAGCATACGTAGCCCTCAACAATCTTGAAAATGCCTGGGGTGGATACACTGATGCAAGTGGTCAAATTGTTTTACCCTTTGTTGCTGAAGGATCCGAAGAAATAAATCTCACGGTAACTGGTAAAAATTTATTGCCATATTTAGCAACCATTCCCATCACGAATCAAAATAAGCCCTTGGAATTAGTCGATTGGTCACTTGAAGGGGGAGGACAACCGGTTGCAGGAAATAGCTCCACTATTCTGCTTTCTCTGGACAACCCTGGACTCACCTTAAGCAATGTGGAACTAACCTTTTCATCGATGACTCCCGGGTTTGCTTTTGACGAAACTATCGTAGTGGATAACATACCAGGTCAGTCAAGATTTGACCTGGATCCAGTCATCATGAGCATTCCAGATTTGAGCCATGGTACATCCATGAACATCGAGCTGGAAATTCTGGTTGATGATACTTTCTGGACCTGGCAGAAATTTTTCACAGTCCAGGCACCATTGCTAAGCGTGGAGGCAGTCAATGTCGTGGAAGGTGCCTTACTCATTGGAGAATCAGCTGAAATAGAGCTGGAATTGCTAAACACGGGGGGCGCGTCCTCTCAAGCACTCACGCTCACACCACTTGAAGCAGAATTTGTCACCTTTGCCCCAGGATCATTGAACTGTCCCTCTATTGATATGAATGGATCAGCCACAACTTCTGAAACCTTGGAGATTTTATTTGATGAGCTCGTATTTCCAGGTGATCAAATAACTTTAAGATTTGAATGCGCTCAGTCGAACCGGCTTGACACACTGGATTATGTCATCCAATTGGATGGCGCCAATCGGTTTGCACCTTCACAGCAGGACAGCTACGGCTACCGAATGTTTGATATTTACGATTTAAATTATTCAAAAGCACCTGCATATGATTGGGTGGAAATTGATCCCCAACTTGGAGGTGATGGCAGCTCTATCAACATACATGATGCCTGGGAAGAGGACGATGCTTCGAGCACCCTCAATCTGCCCTTCACTGTAAATTATTATGGGACAGCTTTTGACCAAATCACGGTGTGCACAAACGGCTGGGCTGCTTTTGGAGACCAATCCGTGGTAAACTTTCATAACAGGACTATTCCATCCCCCATTGGACCAACAGCCATGCTGGCACCATTCTGGGATGACCTAATTACGTCTCCTGGATCAGTTTATTACCAGCATGATGAGGTGAATGATTCATTTATTATTGAATGGAGCAGGATGGGGATCCTATATTATTTTAACGAGATTAGCTTTCAGCTTGTTATCTATGGAAGTACTGGAAATCCCACAGACACCGGTGAAAATGATATCAAATTTCAATACCTCAATTTTAATAATGTTGATATTGCCTCCAACTTCTCTACTATTGGAATTGAATCCCCTGATTCTGAAACGGGGATACAGGCTTCTTATAATAACATAACTGACCCCAGTCTTGGAGAAATCAGCGCTGGTTCAGCTCTTCTTTTCACCACGGATCATGGTGAACGTTTTGGAGATTCTCAAATATCATTTAGCTCAACAAGTTTAACTTTTGAACAGGTTCCATGGAGTAGCACCAGGGATTCGATTATCATCTCAAATGATGGAGAGGCACCTCTCATTTATGAAATAAGTGTGGTTTCAGATCTTCTTCAGGAGCCGGCAGTGAGTCAACCAATTGATCCCAGTATCACCAAATATACTCCTGACGCCCCTGGGAATTCTACCTTGCTCAGAGAAGGCAGTGATGCGTATGGTTATAGCTGGAAGGACAATCACGATGAGGATGGTCCAGAATATAGCTGGATAGATATTGAGAATGAGACCAATCGGGTGCCCTATCAGTCCACAGAGTTCGATGATTGTACAGTGCCAGTGGATTTAGGTTTTGAATTTCCCCTTTATGACGATGCTTATTCAATCGGTTATATGGGAAGCAATGGGACCCTCACCTTTGAAGGCTTCCATTCACCCTGGTACAATATTGCTCTTCCAGCCAATAATGCACCCAGTTCTCTCTTAGCTGCCTGGTGGGATGATTTGAATAATGATAATGGTCCTCAGGGAACCTTCTATTTCTGGAGTAATGGATTTGATCAGTGTATCATGACCTGGAGAGATTTTCCCAAGTTTGGTACTGAGTTGTTCTACTCATTTCAAGTGATTCTAGACGCTTACGGTACAATTAAGTATCAATATGATGAAATCGCTGAAGTCATTGCCAGTTCAACAATTGGTATACAGAATTCAGATCGATCCCTTGGTTTGACGGTACGCTATAATTCCACACTACCTATTGAATCAGGTACAGCAATTGAGCTGCTACCACCCACACGGTGGTTTTCTGCCAGCGGGTGGACCCAGCTAGTCAATCCTGGTGAGAGCGTACCGTTTATCATAGATATTCAACCTGGAAATAGCGCACCAGGATCGTACGAGACGTCACTACTGGTGACAACCACGGCTCCAAATGCCCCTGAAACGGTGATAGATATTTCACTGGATGTGGTTTTAGGAGAGACTCCCTACGGTGACATAAACGGGGATTATCTTGTAAATATCAACGATGTGACGGATTTATTTGACTTTATCCTCCAGCTTGAGGACATGAGTGAACCACAATTCAACCAGGCAGATTTGTCTGCTGATGAACACGTTGACATCATTGATATGATTCTATTAATTGAATCGATCAATAATATAAATGCACCATAATTGATGTGGAGTTTTTGATTTTTATTAAACCTGAAGAGAAGGTATGTATATAATGAGATTTTTATTTTTACTTCTGACTGTAGGAAGTGTTTTGGCAACAGGGGAATTCGAGTGGATTGAGAATGGAATTCCTGTACGCCAGGGTGTCCATATTGAATGGCAGCGCTCGGGTGACGTGGGAGCTTCAGGGGAAATGATTTTTGGCTGGTCCGATACACGCACTGGGGATCGTGATATCTATGTCCAGAAAATCGATACCACAGGGGCGAAGCTCTGGGGTGATACTGGTATTCGTGCTACTGAAGCAGATGGTCGTCAGGAAGATCCAGTGATGGTTTCAGATGGAAGTGGTGGTGCCTTTTTAGCCTGGATCGATTACCGCGATGATGAATATGGCGATGTCTATGCCCAGCATCTTGACGCAGAAGGAAATTTATCCTGGGATCCAGCTGGTGTTCCAATCGCTGTTAATAGTGGTTCCCAGCAATCCGCCAACATGGCCAGAGGTGCAGCAGGGGTGGCCTACCTCATCTGGAATGATGGCTCTCTTTCTGAATCTGGCGATATTTTTGGAACCGTCTTGACTACTTCTGGACCACTCACCTCAGGTGGTACCAACGGTCTGCCTGTGGTGAATGCTGCCGGAACCCAGACAAATCATAGTATTGAAACCAGTGGCAGCGAAGTCGTCGTGGTCTGGCGCGATACCCGAGATACCAACGATCCAGATATTTATGGGCAAAGACTAGACGTTAATTTTACTGGTCTCTGGGGTGAAAATGGTATCATGGTCTGCGGGAATGCATCTGATCAGGCATATCCCAAGGTTGCACCGGCTGACGGAGACCGTGTTGCTGTCTCATGGTTGGATAATCGCAATAATATTAAAACCGATATCTTTTCGCAACTTCTGGATGTCAATGGTGCTCCAGTCTGGGTAACAGATGGCATAGCGCTTACAAACTTAGTCTCAGAGCAAAGCTTTAGTCGTGTCAAATCCAATGGTGTAGATCGTATTTACTATGTCTGGCAGGACTTTCGAAATAATCCCCAGGATCCGGATATTTTCATGCAGAGTCTGGATTTCTCGGGTTCACCAGTCTGGACTGATGGGGGAATACCTGTGGTGGAAGCCACCCTCAAACAACTCCAACCTCGCTTCACTCTGGGCGATGCAGGGGGTGTATATGTAACCTGGCTTGATGAACGTAATGGCGGATATCCACAGTCAGATATTTATCTCCAATATGTAAACGTCGATGGCAGCATGGGATATGAGCTGGATGGTATTGCTCTGACCTCAGGCAAAAAGTATCAGAGTGGTAGTCTTGTGCGTCCAGATGGAAATGACGGGGCTCTTGTCGTATGGTCAAATGCATCGACGGGTAGCATTGGTATCACAGCACAACATGTTCACCTGGATGGCAGTCAAGCCTGGGATGTTGATGGTTCTGAATACTTTTTTGGTATCGATGGAGATGCTAGCAGATTCCAGACGCTCACCTGGGGTGATAATGATGCCTTGATCTTCTGGGAGGACAATCGTTGGGCTGGCACCGGTTCAGTAGCCATGGCTCAGGTCATGGATCAAAATGCCTCAATCCAATATACCATGGATGGACTGGCACTTTCTGGCAATGAACAACAATTAAGTCCGATTATTGCCCCAGATAATGAAGGCGGGGCTTATGTCGCTTATTCAAATATTTCAACAGGAACAGAAATCCTGTTTGCCCAGCATGTAGGGGATGATCTGGTTCCAACCTGGCCTTCAGATGGACTCCAGGTGAATCCCAATGCTATCCTGGGTCAGTTCAACCCCAAAATGGTTACCAGTGCTGATGGTTATCTTTACTATTTCTGGACAGAGGACATATTTTTTGTTGGGTTACGTCTATTTGCACAAAAATATGATATCACTGGTGCCGCACAATGGGCAGAGGGAGGTCTCGAGATTGGCCCACCCGATATAAGTGGTGATACCTATGTCACCAGCGCACATGCCATGGCTGATACTTCGGTCATCTATATCTGGGAATCTGAAACGGTTGAAGGGACCAAAACATACATTTCAAAGCTGATGCAAGATGGCAGTACCCTTTGGACTGAATCAGTGACTGAAGCAGCAGGATCTCAACGTAATTCAATCGCAGCATACAACCCGGAATCAGATATGGTTACGGTGGGTTGGGAAGATCACCGAAGCATCAGCGTGAGTAGTGTTGACCTTTACGCAGTGAGTGTTGATACCGATGGAAACTTAGGTACCGAACTACTAATCAGTGACCAATTTGGCGACCAAACCAACTTGGCCTTGAGTTTTGCAGATGATAATAGCTCTGTACTTTATGCCGCCTGGCAGGATTATGATGGTTTTCAACATGATATCTATGTAAAAAACCTCACCACAGATACAGCAGCAGAACAAATAACCACGCTGACAACCGAAAATAAAGCTCCTGCCTTACGGACTGTAAATGGTTCACGCTACCTGGTAGCCTGGGAGGATACACGCGGAGGTATTCATTCAGATTTATACTTCTATGATTCCCGTCCGGATAGTCGTGGTCACGCCGCTGAAGGAGTTCCCGTTTCCATCTCAGTCCTCAATCAAATGCAGCCGCAGATTTTACCCTTTGCAGGCAGCAATCCCGATTCTTTGACCTACATCATAGTCTGGCAGGATATGCGTTCCTCAGGTAAAACTGAGTTAACCAATATTTATGCTCAGGCCTATAGTGGTCAAATGCCTGTCTCCGTGGATGAAGTCGTTGTGGCTCAGGAGTTTAAAGTCGGTTCAGCATATCCAAATCCCTTCAATGGTGCAGTGAGCATACCCATTGAGAATATGATGGACTCCAACCTGGATCTGTATATCTACGATCTGAAGGGTCGGGAAATTCTCCATGAAACTCTGGGTTATCAGGCTATCCATACCTACACCTGGAATGGACAGAATCGTTTTGGTATGGATCTGAGTAGTGGCGTATACATGGTTTCCATTGTTTCGGAAACTCAATTACACACTCAAAAAGTAATGTTTATTAAATAATCAGAGAGCTCCCGGAAATCATATTCATGCCACACATCATCCGCAATATTCTGAGTTTCATGCTTCTTTTCTCTGCTACAAGCGCCTGTGCGCAATCATTCCTGAGAGATTCTGTAATTGATACGCGATACCACACCTATGAAGAAATCGTGGCCTATATGGATTCGATTCAGCAAATCCCAGCTTACAATGCCATCCTTGATGTGCGTGAAATTGGTCGATCCAACAACGAAGATCTACCCATATATGCGATTAAATTATCGGATAACCCTACACTGGATGAGGATGAGCCGGCATTGTTGTTTCTGGGGCAATGTCATGCTGAAGAAATTCTCGGTATAGAGATCACTATGGGGCTGATTGATAGTCTGCTCCATGGGTTTGATGCCATGAATTCTCATGTGGCCTCAATCCTTCAGAATCTGGAGGTATGGGTTGTCCCCAGTTACAATCCCGAGGGCTTGAGAGTGGTCCATGACGGTCTTGATGTCACGTATCGTAAGAATAAAACAGACAACAATGGGAATGGTATATTTGACTTTGTTGAAGGGATTGGATACGATATCGATGGTGTGGATTTTAATCGGAATTATGATTTCAATTGGATTTTTGGTGATGCTTATGAAGTCGATGATTATGACTACTATCGGGGTCCCTCAGCTTTTTCAGAGTCTGAAACCAGGGCCATAGCGGATCTGGCTCGACAGGAGAATTTTTTACTTTCTGTTGCCTATCATTCTGCCCGTTCTGGGACTCCTGAAATCATCTACTATTCCTGGCAGTGGGAAGAAACCAAATATCCACCTGACGTAGATATTATGAGCAGCCTGGCTACCACCTTGTCAGAGCGGGTGATAAATGAGTCCAGAGATGGAAATTATGCAGTCACCCCGGGTAAAACCCCGCGGGGGAATGCCCATGACTGGTTTTATACCCAGACAGGTGCGATACAATTCTTAATTGAAGTGGGAACCAACAATCTTCAACCCAATGCCGACATCATTGATGACACGGTAGATCGTAACCTGGAAGGGCTCTTTTTCCTGATGGACAGGGCTTTTGGAAGATCACCTGAGAGTAAAGCCCAAATTACAGGAATTGTTAGCGATGCCTCCGATGGCTTTGCCCTGGAAGGGGCTCAGATACAGCTCGCCAAGCTTAATGTGGACGGTAGCCTGACGTCTCTGGAAGGGCTTATGATGCAACCCAGAGTCACCGATGACTTTGGTCGATATCGTCGTCTTCTCGGACAGGGAACATATCGGGTTATTGCTTCTGCACCTGGTTTCGAGGCAGATACTGTTGCAGCCATTCTGACCAGTGAAAGCTATGCCACCATTCTTGACTTCAGTCTGAATCCCGCGCCCCAGCACACTATTCATATGGATCTGCTTCAGGACGTGCTGGAAGGTGCCTATCAAGTCATTGTCTGGGATCAGTTCTGGCGGGATACACTCGAGATGGGTGTAGGCTTAAATACCTTCACGTGGCAGGGCGATGAAATAAATATTCAGATCACTGCTCCTGGTTATTTCCCTGAAATTCATGCCTTTGATTTGCGACCCTTTGGACCAGATCAGGATGTATCATTTTCCGTGGGTCTTCCGGCCCAACCCACCACCATTTACAGTACGGGCTTTGATGATCTGAGTGGCTGGCAGGTAAATGCCGGTGCATGGGTTAGTGAGGGTAGTAAACTACAATCCCAGGCAAATATATTTTACGATGTGGGTCTGGAGTCAGAGATGGTCATGGATCTGGATATGTCAGGTGTGGTTGATGCCAAACGCCTGGGAATCCATATTGTGCATGCCTACGAAGTTGAGTGGCATGTTGATACACTCTCGCTTGAAGTATGGAGTAGTGACGAATCAAATAGGCTTATACAAAAGCAATGGTTTGATCAAAATTTTGACAATCACGCAGAAACTTTCTTTGTGGATGGGGACTTTCCAGCTTCAGGTCGACTGAAATTGAAAATGAAAACGGATTCCACCGTGGCTTTTCGCGGTTGGGAAATTGATTCCCTGAGCGTTTTCATGACAGATATGGAATTATTAGGCATTGACCCAAATATCAGCGAGCGTCAGACCCGTTCCTCAGCCAACCAATTCAATTTAGCGGTATCTGCTTCGCCGAATCCTTTCCGTTTTCAAACACTCCTAAAGTTTGAGATCCCACGAGCCGATATCATGTCCATCAGCGTTTTCGATATCCGAGGTCGTGAAGTTTACACCGAAAAACTTTCCAGTTCTGCCGGGATGAATTCCTGGATTTGGAGGGGACAGGATATGCTGGGTCATCATGTGAGCACAGGAATTTACTTTATCCGTATCCATGATTCGCAACAATCAGTAACCCGTAAACTCATGTTAATGAATAAATTATAGATGATCATTAAGAAATAGAGAACCAATATATGCACAGAATTATACAGAAATCCCTTATCAGCCTACTGCTTACGACCTTTGCATTTTCGGCGCCTGGACCCCTGGCTTTCAAAAATCTCATGGAAAACTATCCCTCGGTTCAAGGACGATATAATTGGGAATCATACCAGCGCGGCGATTTTCTCATCATTGCCACAGATGTCGTCCTGGCCAATCCTTATTTGGAGCCCTTCCGAATTCTGAAAGAGCAACAGGGATTTCGTGTCACCATGGTTCCACTCTCAGAGACAGGCAACACCACCACGGATATCCGGGAATTTATCGCAGATTTCTATGCTGAAAATGCTCTGGAATATGTGCTCCTCATTGGAGATGTAGACGACGCATATGCATTGCCTGCCTTCAGCTATGGCCCTGAAAATGATGTTTCCGATTTACCCTATGTTTTGATAGAAGGAGGCCCCGATGATTACTTCCCAGAAGCCTTCATTGGACGTTGGCCTGTAGATACTGCCGGGGAATTGGCCAATGTGATTATGAGAACCATCACCTATTCCCGCACACCTGATATTGAATCTGGTTATCTGGAACGAGCTCTGGTGACGGCAGGGAATTTTGCAGACGGTGGGACCATTCTTACGCCTGTTTGGACTTCCTATTGGCTTCGTGATGAATTGTATGACTATGGATATTCCAATGTGGATACGGTTTTCTTTCCACCTACGACAGGTCCTGAGCAAATTCTCAACGCCTTGAATACTGGGGTGGGAGTAGTCAATTATCGGGGTTGGGGTGATGCTCATGGCTGGCACTACCCTCACTTCCATGAAAGTGATTTTGATGAGGGAGCCCTGCATAATGGCAATAAGCTGCCCATTGTATTTAGTTTTGTCTGTGGTACCGGGGATTTTGCGAACAATATTGATCCCTCTTTTTGTGAAGCCTTACTGACTCAGGGGACCGTGTCTGTCCCTGCTGGTGCGGTGGCTGTGGTGGCGCCTTCAGATCTGCATACACGTACGAAATTTAACAATGCCTTGAATTCAAAATTATGGGATGCCCTCATGGATGGGCGCGCAGATGAGCTGGGACCAGCCCTGGTTGCCTCAAAATTTGGTTTTCTTGACGAATTTGTCAATGAATTAGAACCAGGAGACATGGCTGAATTTTATTACCACACCTACAATGTCATGGGAGATCCAAGTTTACCGGTCTGGTTACTGAACCCCGAACCCATCACCCTTGATGCCACAGATTTTGGAGAAGTATGTTGGGATGATGGACTCATCACCTTAAACCGATCTGATTTGCAGGAAGGTGTTTTCGCTTTAAGACAGAATAATGCACTCATTGGTTCAGGTAGATGGACAGATGGGAATATCAAAATATATCGTTTCGACGGGAGCTCATTTTATGATCCTGATCATCCTTCAGAGCCCCTCGAAATTACATTGAACAGTCCTGGGCACACGCCCGTTACAGTCGAGGTAATACCCGTTACAGGAAGTGGTGTTGCCTTTGCTGGAATGCTGGAATATGTTCATGTTGGCATGACCCAATGGACACCGCAGTTCCATAACTATGGAACGGAGTCAGTCTCCGTTTCTCTTAATCTTAGCTCTCCTGACGGAGCCTATTCAGCTATACTGGGAGTTCATTCTATCCCATCAGGTGGCACCATAAGTACAGCTGCAACCATAGCACCCCTGATCCAGCTTAATGATCGGGAGATATCCATTGATGTGGAAATTGCTGGCGTTACTTCGCCTCTGGCTATTCCCGTGAGTGTTGTCGCCCCTGATCTGTCCATCAGTTTCGATGGTCATATACGACCACTTCCAGGTGCAATATTCAGCTTAAACTTAAGTGGTAGCTTTCAGGGCTTGGAGGCTGCTGGATCAACTCTGCATGTCACCATGACCAGTGCTGCAGAATTCGCTACACTTGATGATGTTACTGGTACAGCGTTGGTTGATAGCGAAGGTGGTTTGACTTTCTCTGATAACAGTTTCACTGGCTCCTTAGATGAGGTAGCCCATGGAAGTCGTTTGCCGTTGGGCTTTGATTTCCGCCTGGATGGACAGATTGATCCATTTTATCACAAACAGTTTATGGTGATCATCGGCTCAGAAAGCACCAGCGATCCTACGCCACCCAACCAAAATGATGGCTATTGGGCCTATGATAATACTGACAGTGAATATGATGAACTTCCTACCTACAGTTGGACTGATCTTTCTAGTGAAAGTGGTGCTCAGCATTATTCTCTTGGTGATGATGATCATGAATTTGTGACGCTTCCATTTACTTTCAAGTATTATGACACAGACTATGATATTCTCACCATTAACTCCAATGGATGGGCAGCCTTTGGGGAGGACTATATAAATTATTTCCGCAACTGGTCCATACCCATGCCCCTGGGACCTGATGCCATGATGGCACCTTTCTGGGATGATTTGGATAATGATACGCTGGTTGAGGGCCAGGAGGTCGGGCGACCAATCGACCTGTATACCTTCCATGATCAAGCTAATCAGCAATTTATCATTGAATGGCATGAGGTCTGGAATGGATTTGGTGATAGGAGTTTTCTTGAAACTTTCCAACTCATTTTGCATGATCCCGCTGGCACCCTGGTGGCAGATGATGGAAATGGTGTCATCGAATTTCAGTACTATGAAGTGAACGATGTGGATCAAATCAACAATTTTAGCACAGTTGGTATAGAATCCCCTGATCAAAACGATGGTCTCATGTATGTATATGCCAGAAACTATGCCCCGGGAGCATCAGTTCTAGAGGCAGGTCGCATTATTCGCTTTACCACGAACCCACCTGATTTGTTCTGGGCTTCAGTTGAGAGTGAAAGTCAAAAACCAACTCGATTTGAAGTGGGACCAGCATACCCTAATCCATTTAACCGGTCGACAACAATCCCTTTCTCACTGCTTCAGAGCGCCGATGTAACTCTGGAAGTTTATGATTTATTAGGTCGAAAAATGTTTGGTCAGGAGATGTCATTCTTGAATGCTGGCTCTCATCGATATGCCCTCAGGACTGAATCGTTTTCATCTGGGGTTTATCTTGTGAGAATTGAAAGTGCTGGTTCACAGCATATTCAGAAGGTCACGCTGCTGAAATAAGCCCTGCCTAACAGTGTGCAGACTTAACGTTTTAACAATAAAACAGCCCCAAATATTGGGGCTGTTTTGTCTTTATAACGGCCTAAACAAAAGACTTCCTCCCAGTTGGTTTACCTGTTCCCAGATGTCTTAAAACCATCTCGCTGGTGAATCCCATCGAAAAGAGCTATGAATCAGGATCAATCCTCAGTCTGTGGCATTTATCAAATTGTTAGATTGCTTGCATACCAGCAGGTGGGTCGATCTTGTATATTGTTTGAATTGAGGAAAGTATAGAAAGGTAACACATGTACAAGAAAATCCTGAGTATAATTATCACATTTGGAATTATCGGTGGTCTATTCGCCGCCAGCAAACCAGTCTCTGAGCACTCACATTTGAATCTGAAATCATTTGATGCCAACCATTCTGTACTTCAGGCTGCAACACCAAATTATAGTATTGGCCGTATTAGCTTTTCTCAGGGAGAATATGATTATTTGGAAACAGATCTGGACGGACAATTTCGCATCATTGGTGCGCCCGATCTTCCCACCACATCAACCTTTCTTGCGGTTCCTCCCTCAGGTGAACTAAGTGCAAATTTTTCATATACAAACTTTAGAACAGAAACTAATATCGAGATAGCACCTTTTCAGCCAGTACAGTTTGAAACCGTTGGCCGCAGTGGCGAATTCGAGATTAATCAAGAAATTTACGGGAACAATGCCTGGTTCCCAGAGTCACCTGTGATAGTTCATGAACGTTTCCAACTTCGTGATTTAACCTTGGTGACGGTAGAAGTGAGCCCCTTTCAGTACAATCCAGTAACAAAGGAACTCAGAATTTATGAAGGTCTCGAAGTAGAATTACAACATGACGAAGAGTTGCTTCCCCCAGAGAGACCCATCTCAAGATTTTTTGAACCTATTTATAATTCTTTGGTACTCAATTCAACCCTGGTAATAACGCAGAATTATCAAACCCCATCCATACTGTATGTTTATAATTCAAACTCAACTGTTTTGTCATTGCTCCAACCTCTACTGAGGTGGCGACGCGAAAAAGGGTTTGAAGTTCATGTTGCCAGTACTTTTCAGACCGGAGGAGCCACGACCACTGACATTCATGATTACATCCAGAGTGCCTATGATACCTGGGAAAACCCACCGGAATTTGTCACCCTCGTTGGTGATGTTGTGACTGGGTCATATGGTCTGCCGACTTATCAACATAGTGGGGGCCCAGGTGATGTTGGCTATGTGCACCTGGCAGGATCTGATTATGTCTCAGATGCATTCGTTGGAAGAATCTCGGCTCAGACCAGTGCCGAGCTATCAACGATTATCGGAAAACTTTTGAACTATGAGAAGAACCCCCTCATGTTGGACGCCTCATGGTATAACCGAGCCCTATTGGTGGGAGATGCCTCTCATTCGGGGCTCTCAACCCAGATGGTAAATCGCTATATCGATGAACTATCCATGCAGAATGGGTTCGAGAACAACATACAGGCCTATTCAGGTTCATTTGTAAATTCTATCAGCAATGGTATCAATTCCGGAGTATCCTTCTTTAACTATCGTGGATATTTGAACATGAGTGGTTGGGACAATGACGATACTGATAATCTTTCAAATGGTTGGAAACTTCCATTTGTCACCATTTTAACCTGTGGCACCGGTGGTTTTGATAGCAGTTGGGACGATTGTAGATCCGAAGCTTTTTTGAAGGCAGGATCTTTTTCTGTTCCCAAAGGAGCTATCGCTGCTGTGGGTACGGCGACCTCTTCAACCCATACCGGATTTAATAATTGTGTTAATGGTGGCATTTACCATGGAATCTTTAGCGATAAGTTATTCTACGCTGGGGCAGCCCTCGAGCGAGGCAGATTGAATTTAAATGCAACCTATCCTACCGGTTCGGACAGCTATGTGCAAAATTTTACACATTGGAATAATCTTATGGGAGATGCTGTTACCGAGTTATGGACAGGCGTTCCCCAGCAATTGTTTGTAGAAGCTCCAGATCAAATCCCCACAGATGCCCTTTATCTTGAAACATCAGTTTTGGACATTAATGATAATCCCCTCCAGGGAGTCTGGGTGAGCCTCACTGCCCCAGATGTTTTGGTCTCTGGATATTCAGATGCCGATGGCTTGGTCGTGTTGGAATTGCCGGCTGACTTACCCAGTGATTTGACCTTGACTGTGACCAAGCATAATTTTAAGCCAAGTCAAATGGACATAACAGTTGCTAATGATAACTTCGCGGTACTCATCGATACGAGTAGCCTAACCGAAACTGTTGGTAATAGTGATGGCTTTTTTAATCCAGGTGAAACAGCTCAGTTTGAGCTAACCTTTTCAAATCACTCTGATGTAACAGTCACCAATGTGAATGTCACAGTTACTGGTGAAAATACAGCACCGTCTCAATATTCGAATCCCTCAATGGATGCTGATGCTTCGGTTCTATTGAATAACCTGACTTTCAATATACCAACAAATTATCCAGGCATTGCAACCTATGATGTTGTCATCGATATCAGCTCGGACGCAGGGACATATCGGGACCATCGACGATTTGATGTATATGCACCGTATTTTCAGGTGAGTTCACTGACCGAGCCAGGCTTTCCACCGTATTCCTTCGATCCCGGTGAGGTAACAAATCTGGTGCTTCACGCGGAAAATATTGGCAGCCTGGGAAGTAGCAATTTAACTGCAACCCTGCGTAGCAATGACCCCAATATTGAAATACTCGATTCAGTGGCTGTCTTTTCGGATGCTGAGCCAGACGCTTCTACCAGTAATAGTAGTTCAAGTTTTGAAATTAATCTTAATACCCAGCTAACTGTGGGTACTCAAATCCCTCTCCAGGTAGAATTTACTGATGACAACGGATTCGTAGAGTTGGTATCACTCCTTCTGCCCATTGGAAACCCTGGCCCGGGTGATCCGACTGGCCCCGATGCAGGCGGCTATTTTTGCTATGACAACCAGGATCTGGCCTATGCCCTCGGCCCAGTGTATAATTGGATTGAGATTGTCCCCGGAATGGGATCTTATACTGGAACCCTGGTGCCTCTGAGCGATAATGCCGAAAATCAGGAAGACATTGTCACTGTGAATCTGCCCTTTGATTTTGGCTTTTATGGAGAGGATTACAACCAGATCTCCATTTGCTCAAATGGCTATATTGCCCTGGGTGCGAAACAATCTGCACTATTTCGGAATTACCCTGTTCCTGGTCCGCTTGGTCCTAGCCCTATGATAGCAGCCTTCTGGGATGATTTGGTAATGGGCAGCGGTGATGTATATACATATTCCAATATGGCCGATCATACTTTCATTATTGAGTATCATAATATGGAAAATGCTTATAGCGGTGATCTTGAAAAATTTCAGGTCATTCTGTATGATGCCGATTATTGGGGCAGCACTGATGGTAATGGTGATATTAAAATTCAGTATCATACGTTCAATAATAATAATAACGGTTCTGGCGCTTCCATACACGGACAGTACTCTACAATCGGTCTTGAAGATCATACCGGTCAAGTCGGGATACAGTACACCTTTAACAACATGTGGGCTGAGACTGCAAACGTATTGACAGATGGGTCAGCACTTTTCTTTACCACTCGGACTGATGCGATTCTGCCATGTCCAGGTTGGGGCAGAGGAGATATCAATAATGATGGGTATCGTAGTGTACAGGATCTGATTGTTCTGGTCAATTTCATGTTAGATGATATTGAATTTGGTGAGTGCGAATTCTGGGCTGCTGATAAATCCCTGGATTCTATGATAACCATTAGTGATGTGGTCCTGTTAGTGGATGAAATCCTGGGCATGGGCTTGCCTCGTGTAAGCCAGAATGAAGCCAGGGCTGATTTCATCCTCGAGGATGGTCGTCTTATTCTTCGCGCCTCAGAACCTGCTGATGCTTTTAGCTTCACTCTGAAATCCACCACACCGCCAAGTATCTTGAATTATCCTGGATTGACTATTGCATCAAGGGAATCGGATGAAGGTCTCAAAGTGCTGGGCTATTGGACTGGAGAGGCACCTCTTGAACTGGAGATTTTAAGGACTCAGGATACTCAGTTTGAAATTTCTAATCAACAGGTAGCTACTGCTGCCGGTGTGATGATGAAATCAGGTACTACTATAATTCCTGAAAGTTTTGAGATTACTTCGGTTTATCCCAACCCATTTAATCCAACTGTAAATATCAGCTATAATCTTCCTGTAGCCGAAGAGGTGTCAATACACATCTACAATGCTCTGGGACAGGAAGTGAATTACTCAACAAGTCAGCTTCAAGCTGGTCGCCATGTCTTCACCTGGAATGGCGAGGATCAGCACAATCGATTGGTCAGTTCTGGCATATATTTTGCCAAAATCACCATCGCTGATGCCAATCAAATGGTTAAGCTGACCTATCTGCGCTAAGCTCAATAGAAGATCAGAGGATTGCTCATGAATAAGAACCTTTTGCTCGTTGAAGATGATGTTGAAATCATCAGCCTTTTAAAGGAAGGTCTGCGCTATGAGGGGTTTGAGCTCACTATCTCAAAAGATGGAGACAGTGGTCTTGAAAAATCACGTCAGGGAGACTATGGTCTCATTCTTATGGATTGGATGCTCCCGGAAATATCAGGTATTGAAGTTGTGAGAGCTTTGCATGAGGACAATGTGCATACGCCTGTCATTATGCTCACGGCACGTCATGATGAGCTGGATAAGGTAGCTGCTCTTGAAGCAGGCTGTGATGATTATATCACCAAGCCCTTCAGCATCAAGGAATTGGTTGCCAGAATAAATGCTGTCATGCGGCGCGCTGCCTCCAATGTGATGGCTGAAGAGGGTAGTGAGCGTAAGATTAGTAAGGGAGAACTGGAAATCGACCTGGAAAAACGGGCCGTCTCCATTCGTGGCCAGGAGATACCCCTAACTGCCACAGAGTTCAACCTGCTTACCCTGCTAATTCGTCAACCAGGACGTGTGTATAGTCGTAAACAGCTATTAGATATCGTCTGGGATTATTCTTTTGAGGGCTACGAGAATACGGTGAACACTCATGTCAATCGTCTCCGCTCCAAAATTGAAAAAAATCCCAACAATCCAGAATATGTACTCACAGTTTGGGGAGTAGGCTATAAATTTTCTGATGAGATAGGTGTGTAATAGGACTCCATGGTCCAAATCAGCCATATCCCGCTATATCGCACCCTGACCTTTAAGGTCTCCATAGCGCTTATAGCCTTTTTTATTCTGAATGGCGTGCTATTGGTCCTGTGGAACCAGGCTGATATTATGAATGACCTGGAAATTGATATTCAGACAGCCTACCGCACTACAGCTCTGGAAATCACCGAAGAAATAGAAAATCCTGAAACCGACATTAATGACATGTCGGTTTTTTTTGATTCACTTTCCCAGTACTATCCGGGGATGGAATTATTTCTAGTTGCTCCTGATGGGGAGATTCAGGAACATGGAAGCTATGTACCCTCACAACTCATCAACAGCCATGTCTCAATTGATGTAATCGATTCATTTATTCAAGCCGATACCAGCGATTACCCCATTGAAATAGCAATCCCCACTGCCACAGATCTTGATTTTGTATTTTCGGCCGCAGCTCTCGGCTCCCCGACGGATCCATATGCCTATGTCCTTGTGACCATGGTTGAGGGTGGGGAAGATGTGGTTGTGAGCTGGTGGGAAGAGTATGGGGTCATACTCACACGGACCATATTATTTAGTATCATTATCGCTGGTTTTGCAGGTATCATATTCTGGTATTTTCTAACCCGGCGTGTTCAAAATGTTGCACAAGCAGTCCAAAATTATCGAGCTGGGGATAGTCGTTTTGTTCTCAATGATGAAGCCAGTGACGAAATTGGTCATGTCGCTATGCATGTAGGTGATATGATGGAACGTATCGATGCTATGTTTGGTGAATTAGGTCGCAAAGAGAAGATGAGAACAGAATTATTAGCTTCTGTCAGTCACGAACTTCAAACACCACTCACGGTCATGCAGGGTAACATTGAAACCCTGGTTGAACACCGGGAAAAGATGAGTGAAGCAGATCTCAGTATGAAATTGAGCGCTGTTTATTCACAGGTTCGACATATGAGTGCCCTGATAGATGATATGTTTGATGTTGCCATACTTGAAACGGGTCAGATGCGAATCAACGCAGAACCTTTCCCCATGGTTGAACTGGTCGAAGATGTACTTCAGAGCTATGCCTTGCTCCTTGAACAATCAAAGATTACCGTTGAGCGAGACTTCCCTGAATCCATTCAAACCGTGAATGCCGATCCGCTTCGAATTCGTCAGGTCATCCGAAATCTGTTAAGCAATGCTATTAAATTTTCGTCTCCAGGTGGTTCAATTCGTATCACAACTGAAGTTAAATCAAACGAAATCCTCTCATTTCGTATAGAGGATACTGGCGTTGGAATTGCTGAAGATGATATCGGTAAGATTTTTGAAAGCTTTTATCGTTCCAAGCAGCAGTTAGAAAAAACGGTCAAGGGTACCGGTCTGGGTTTACATATCTGTCAGCATATTCTCAAGCTGCACAATTCCACACTGGAAGTCAAGAGTCGCCTGGACATTGGCAGCACCTTTTCATTTGATCTTAAACTTTACAAAGAAGTTGTAACGATTTAATCTGATCCATCTCTAAATTCTGGTCACAAAAAAAAGGAAATTATTATGAGTGAAGAAATCACCACTCCAAGTGGTTTAAAATATGTCGATGAGGAAGTTGGTTCAGGTAAATCCCCATTGAGTGGGCAGGGCGTTGTGGTCCATTATACTGGCACCCTGGAGGATGGAACAAAATTCGACAGTTCAGTAGATAGGAATAAACCCTTCAGCTTCACTATTGGCGTTGGCAGAGTCATCCAGGGCTGGGATGAAGGGGTTATGACCATGAAGGTTGGTGGAAAAAGGCGTTTGATCATTCCCTCTGATTTGGGATATGGCGCCCAAGGTGCTGGTGGCGTTATCCCGCCAAATGCGACCCTTATATTCGATGTCGAATTACTGGAAATCCGCTAACACCAAGATCAAATGACACCTGCTGAACTCAAGACAGTTTTAGATGAGCATCCCCTTATCTTGCTTTATTTTTCCACACCTACCTGTAACGTGTGCAAAGTGCTCAAGCCAAGAGTAGAAGCTCTCTTGAAGGAAGTACCTCCCTGGTATTTTCAGTATGTGAATACTGAAGAATCCATGGAAATAGCTGGACAGCGGCTCATCTTTGCTGTTCCGACTCTTCTGCTTATGGCGGATGGTCGCGAGGTAGCCAGGCTCAGTCGCCATTTCGGCATGCATGAGCTTGAACAGCCGGTACGTCGATATGCCGAATTATTTAAGCAAACCGAAGCGTAATTTAAAAAGTTTCTGAAACTTCAAATGCTCCGATATCTACTCCTTAGAAACCCCGGTCATAACAGAGTATACTATCTGGA
The DNA here is from genome assembly GCA_018650445.1 of Fidelibacterota bacterium. Lineage (GTDB taxonomy): Bacteria > Fidelibacterota > UBA8477 > UBA8477 > JABMPR01 > JABMPR01. Next base: position 2,210 of record JABIFX010000269.1, on the reverse strand, counting down.
ATCAGAAAAGCTGGCCCTGGCTGAGCTCACCCTTACCACCAAACGCTTTGAGCAACCCTGTGATGAAATCCAGTCTGTAGATATTGCAGGTATTAATTATCTGTCGTTTACCATTGGGCAGGTTTTAAGCGAAGCTGAGCTTAAGTGGCTTTCAAATCTCTCCTTTATCTTCGCCCTTTATCAACAGTCAGCGGACACTCCCGAATCAGTTCTCCACCCTGTAGAGTTGACACCTCCTGGCTATGTGGACCCCAAGATCTCCATGCTGCTCAAGTATTCCGGGAAGACCAATGAAATATTTACACGAATGATGGTAAACGTAGGTTTGCTCTCAAGTGATTTTGGGTTTGATGAATCCTTTCAGATGCTGGATCCCGTCGCTGGAAAGGGAACCACTCTCTTTGAAGGAGCCGTACGCGGATTTGATGTGACCGGGATTGAGATGGAACGCAAAATGGTTCATGATAGCACCATCTTTTTCAAAAAATTTCTGGAGCAGGATAAATACAAGCACACCCTGAGCAAACACGCCATGTATTCCAGTAGCACTGGCAGTGAAGCCTTTATCCAATTATTTGAATATGCTCCTGACAAGCAAAGCTTCAAATTAGAGACTTCCAGGAAGCATCTGGCCATCATCGGTGGCAATGCCATACATTCCAGGCGTTACTTCAAAGTGGAAAAATTCCATCTCATTGTTGGTGATTTACCCTATGGTATCGCCCATGGAAATAGAGGCCACAAAAAGCACAGCTCGCGCACCCGTAGCCCGGCTGAACTTATGGAATCATGCTTGCCGGAATTTTACAAGATATTGAAAACGGGGGGGAGTCTGGTGCTAGCCTGGAACAAATTTGTCTGGCCACGTGAAGACTTCGTTGCACTTCTTACTTCAACGGGTTTTCAAGTCCTGGACACTGACCCCTATGATCAATTTACCCACCGTGTAGACCAATCCATTAAAAGAGATATTGTAGTCGCACGCAAAGCTTGAACCATCGTGCTTATTTGACATTTGACAAATAAATGGGATGTCTTATGTTATCCCTTCATTCTGGAGGGGACATGAAATCAAAAATTATTATCGGATTACTTCTTTTAAGCCACCTCAGTTATGCCGTTGAGGAGTATCAACTCTGGGACGGAAACCAGATAACCAATTGGTGGAGCAATACGGGTCATATAACTTCTCATGTACCTACTGGTGATCCTGGAATGGAATGGCCTGTAGGCAGTGGTGATACACCCGTTTATGCAGCTGGTTTATGGATTGTTGCTGGAGAAGTTAATGGTGCTACTGACATCCGTAGTGCAGCGGCAGAATTCACTACAGAATATCTACCAGGTCCCTGGGGGTCAGACCCAAACGCATCTGAACATAGGATTTACAAAATTCGCACAGCAGACGGACGAGCAAATCCTGACTGGGATATCTGGCCGGTTGATCAGGGGGCACCCTGGATTGATGCGGATCAAAACGGAATCTATGATCCAGCTATAGACAGCCCCGATGTAAAAGGAGATCTTTTTTATTGGACTATTTTTAATGATGGTGAGGAAGCTAGACATGCATACTTATGGAGCACTCTACCCCTGGATATTGAGGTTACCGCCTCCATGTATGGCTTTGAGGAGCCAGGTCCACTGGATAACACGCTATTTATGGAGTGGGATATTAAAAATGCCGGGACCAATCAACTTGATTCCGTTTTCTTAGGCATATGGCAGGATATTGATCTTGGTAGCGCTAACAATGATTACCCTGGCTGTGCCCCAGATCTCGATCTGAGCTATCATTATGTTGGAGAACTACCAGATAGTGACTACGGGTTCTTTCCACCAGCAATCGGTTTTTCCATCCTTGAAGGACCTGTCGTGCCCTCGGTTGGAGATACTGCCTGGGTATCAGGTGAAGCTATTCCTGATTTTATAAATCTAAATGCAACGGCATATAGGGCATTTCATGGTGCCAGCGCCTTGTTTTCTGATCCGGAAAATGCTACAGAAGCCTTTCTTCTGATGAATGGGATGAACTTTGAGGGCGCGTATGAAAATAATCCCATCACCAATGAACCTGATCCCTTAATTTTTTCTGGAAACCCATTTACCGAAACCGGTTGGCTTGCATCAACTGAATATAGTGATGGTGATTGGAGGAGCCTCTTATCTACTGGATCATTCAATCTTGCTCCGGGAGAGAGCCAACATTT
>JABIFX010000230.1 GCA_018650445.1 Fidelibacterota bacterium | reverse complement strand
TTTCAGGTCCTGCAATGAGAGCGAGCCGAACCCCGTCAGATCCGGAAGGAAGCAGCGGTAAGCATTGTAATCGTGTGTCGGAATTGCCTGAGGCACGCGCATCTTTGAGATCAGCTATTATTCAACCAACTGGAAAGTCCATAATCGTGTCTGATCAAGAATCTGCATACATAGTTTCCTCACTAAAATATCGTCCCCAGACATTTGAGGATGTCGTTGGCCAGGATCATGTTTCCAGGACACTGAGAAATGCACTTCTCAGACACAGATTAGCTAATGGCTACATTTTTACTGGACCCAGAGGTGTTGGTAAAACCACTTCAGCTCGGATCCTTGCCAAGGCCATTAATTGTGAAAATCCCAACGATGGAAATCCCTGTAATACGTGTAACCACTGTATAGAAATCACGGCTGGTCGTAGTCTTGATGTTCTGGAAGTGGATGGAGCATCGACTCGTGGTATTGATGCCATCAGGGAATTGCGGGAGGTCGTTAAATATCCACCCACAAATTCTAATTATCGTGTCTACATCATTGATGAAGTACATATGCTTACCAAAGAAGCCTTTAATGCACTCCTGAAAACACTAGAGGAACCACCGCCTCAAGTCCTTTTTATCTTTGCGACTACAGAACCACAGAAAGTTCCTCTCACAATACTATCACGCTGTCAGCGCTACGATTTTCGCATGATTTCCACGGAAACCATGGTGGCCCGTTTAAAAATGATTAGCGACAAAGAGGGCATTTCAATTTCTGAAGATGGACTGGCGCTTATTGCCAGGAAGGCTGCAGGAAGTCTGCGAGATTCATTGAGTCTACTGGACCAGGTTTCAGCATTTTCTGAAGATGAGGCTTCAATTGATCTTGTGAGAAGGGTGCTGGGGGTTCTGGACGCCACGATATATTTCGAATTGTTGCACAATGTGGCCAGCCAATCCGCTGAGAACCTTATGAATCAAGCCAATTTGCTTTTCTCAAGAGGGATAAGCATTTCTGAATTTCTGCATGGTCTCAGTGAACATATTAGAAATCTTCTCATTGTAAAGGTAGCTGGAATCACAGATTATCTTGATGTTTCAGATACGGATGCACAAGCACTCGAAGAGCAAGCAGCCTATTTTGAGGAACGCGATCTACTGAGAATGCAAAATATTGTTCTGGAGACTATCAGGGAACAACGCTTTGTAAGTAACCAGTTAGTCTCTGTTGAACTTATGTTGCTAAAGCTATCCAGAAGCACCCGCGCTCTGGATTTGGATGCAATTCTCACTGGAAAAAGTGCCCCGGCAATGCAGCTACCAAAGGTTGCTCCTCCAAAAATTACTCCCTCACCCAGCGAGGAAGAATCAGCCCCAAAAAAATCTGCACCTCAACCGAAACCAGCTCCAGCTCCAGAGCCTGAGGCTACCTCTGAAGCTCCCGAATTAATAAAGCCAGAACCTGTTAAGGAGACAGTCAAAAAGCCTGAGCAGGTGCCTCCATTAGAACCGGTTGTTGTTGAAGAAATTATTCCAGAACCCACTCCCGAGCCTGTTCCCGAAGCAGTTCCCGAAGTTAAAGAAGTATTGGAAGTTGAGAGTAATCCACCTGCAGATGAGCAATCCAGTGATATAAATATTGAAGAACTCCTGCCGCATTGGGAAAAATTTATCGAAAGCCTGGGGAAGATCAGTCGATCCACCAGTGCATTTATGAGTGAAGGGACGCCTGCAGGTTTTGAAAAGGGCTGTTTAACCGTTTCATTTGCTCCAGAACAAAAATATCATATTCAGACTTTAAGTAAGAATACAGATGACATTCATAAAATTGCTTCAGAAGTATTCGGAACAAAAATGACTATTCTGCTATTAGAAGAAAATGGTCGTAAGCCAAAACAACGTAAAGAAGATGAAATTCTGGCTCATCCAACCTCACAGCATCTCCTGGATATATTTGATGGTGAGATCATTGATGAGTAGAATTTGAACACGTATAGGAGAAAACTCCAATGATGCCAAAAGGCGGAATGGGCAACCTTTTAAAACAAGCCCAGAAGATGCAAAAAGAAATGGAAATCGCTCAGAATGAGCTGGCTGCTATTGAGGTAGACGGATCTGCCGGTGGTGGTATGGTTAACGTGAAAGCCAATGCCAAGATGCAGATATTATCCATCAAAATCGAGCCCGATGTGCTGGAAGATGATGTTGATATGGTTGAAGATCTCGTGCTTGCCGCAGTAAATCAAGCCCTGACAAATGCCCAGGATGCTGCCAACTCAAGAATGTCACAGGTTACAGGTGGTATGATGGGTGGAATGGGTGGACTAAATATTCCCGGACTTGGATGAAAATTCTTCCTGATAGCCTGGAGCGCATTACTGAGCAGTTCTCACGATTCCCAGGAATCGGTAAGAAGACTGCGCAAAGAATGGCTTTCCAGTTGATAGAATGGAATACTGAAGATGTTCAACGACTTGGTGATGTCATCATCCAAAGTAGTGAGAAATTGCGACAGTGTTCCATCTGTAACCTGATTACGGAAGCAGATCCATGCCCGGTTTGTCTTGATACAAGACGGGATGAATCCATTCTGTGTGTGGTTGAAGACTCTAAGGATGTGGTTGCCATCGAAGAGACAAGTCGCTTCAGTGGGAAATATCATATCCTGGGTGGTGTTCTGTCACCTCTTGAGGGAATAGGACCAGATCAGTTGAATATTCGGGGCCTGCTTACACGCTTGACTGATGTCACTGAAGTAGTGATAGCAATGAATCCCAGCGTGGAAGGGGAGACAACTTCATTATATTTAGCTCGACTGTTACAAGAAAAAGATATAAAAGTAACCCGTCTTGCAAGAGGAATTCCCAGCGGGGGTGATCTTGAGTATATTGACGGCATAACTTTAGGGAGAGCCCTGGACGACAGGCATGAATTAACATGATACATAATTTACCAAACATACTGACTATTTTTAGAATTGTAATAACACCAATGATTGTATGGCTGCTCATCGGGTTTGATGGTTTGGCTCTCCATGCTTTGGCTCTGGTATTGTTTCTCATTGCGTCACTCACCGACCTATTTGATGGGATAATTGCACGTAAGCTCCAGGTAGTTAGCGAATTTGGCAAATTTATGGATCCTCTCGCAGATAAGATTTTGGTGAATAGCACTTTCATTACTCTCAATATTTTGGATGTCATGCCTATCTGGATTACGGCAGTAATTATCCTGAGAGATGGTCTAGTTACACTATTACGTTGGGTAATGCTGGCCAACGGTGCATCCATGAATACCAGCCGTATGGCCAAATTGAAAACTGTCTTCCAATACATTTCCATGTATGTGGGATTGATCTTCATTCTGCTAGGACACTTTGAAAATTTGGATTCAATCGTGGCTTGGATGGAAGAATGGTTCGTCACTGAAACTATCTTTACGCTAACGGGTCTGGTTACGGCCTATACTGGTTTCAATTATTTATGGATAAATCGCGTTTTCCTGAAAACCCTTCTAACGGAAAGCGAATGATTCAAGTTTTACGTGGCTTTACCTCAGTTGGATATGTAGGTCTTATACCAGGAGCACCAGGTACGTATGGGTCCCTGGTAACCCTTCCCATCGCCTATTTTTGGAGTACACTGGTTACAGATAATCTTTTTATAACAGTTGGGCTGATTGCGGTAATCACCTTGCTAGGTGTGTTTGCCTCAAACAAGGTAGGGTCGTATCTGGGTGTTGAAGATCCGGGAGAAATTGTCATCGACGAATTAGTTGGACAATGGATAGCTGTCCTTGCCATCCCTGCACATTGGGGTTTCTGGCTGGCCGCATTCATCCTTTTTAGAGTTTTTGATATCTGGAAACCCTGGCTCATCGATAAATCTCAGCATTTACCAGGTGGGATTGGTGTCATGATGGATGATGTATTGGCCGGGTTGCTGGCACTGGTTATTGTTCAAGGGGTAGCAGCGCTTCTATGAATCATTTGAGTGCGATCACAATTTCTATTGGTGATGAATTATTATCCGGCAAGACACTGGATTCAAATAATGCTTTCATATCTAAGCAATTGGACATGATTGGCATTCCTGTGATCAAGAAAATAATTATTGGTGATATAGCTCAGGACATAAAGGATTCATTGGACTGGGCATTTGCTCAAGCAGATGTGGTAACACTTACCGGTGGTCTAGGACCTACCCATGACGATATCACTAAATCTGTGCTTTGTGACTATTTCGAAGTTGGGTTAAAGCTCTATCCAGATTTACTGGAAGCCCTCAAAGACCGCTTTCAACGAAGGGGATTCAAATTTTCTGAATCCAACGCTTCTCAGGCCGAATATCCAGAAAATGCTGCCGTTTTGGAGAATCCTTATGGAACTGCCCAGGGTATGCATTTTAAGCATAATGGAAAACACCTGTTTGTAATGGCTGGTGTGCCCAGAGAAATGGAAGTTGTTACAACAGGCCAAATCATCCCCATTCTTTCACAATTAACGCAGAAATCCATATCCAAGCTTGATATCCACTCAATTGGTGTACCCGAATCTACGCTTTATGAGTTAAGTAAACCTGTTCTGGATGAGTATTCTGATCTTAAAATTGCGTATTTACCAAAACAGGGCATGGTTACCATACGCGTTTCATTCCCAGCTAAATCTCTTGATGATGACCAGCAGCTCGAAGATGAGATTTATGGTCGAGTCCGAGATCTGAAGCCCAAAAATATTTATGGTCGAGATGAAGATGTACTTCCTGTTCTCATAGGTAAACTCCTTAAGCAGAACCGCGCCACCGTAGCTACAGCAGAATCATGTACAGGGGGACTGGTTGCCAGCCTCATCACCGATATCAGTGGCAGCAGTGACTATTTTAAAACTGGTTTTGTGACCTATGCCAACGAGACAAAAATGTCTATGCTGGGAGTTCAGGAGCAGACCTTGATCGACCACGGGGCGGTAAGTGAAGAAACCGTCTCTGAAATGCTTTCCGGAACCGTGAGTAAAAGTGGAGCTGATTATGCAGTTGCCATCTCAGGCGTGGCTGGACCCACAGGTGGAACTGAAGAAAAACCGGTCGGAACTGTATATATTGGTGTTGCTGATATAAAACATCAAAATATCAAACGATTCCAGTTTGGGAAGAATCGGATCTTAAATAAGGAAATGAGTGCCTTTTCCGCGCTGAATTTATTAAGGCTTCTGATTGAGGATACCAATCAATGAGCGAAATAAGAACGTTTCTGGCTTTCCCAATTCCCAAAGAAATCAAGGGTTACTTCAAAAATATGCTTGAGCCTATCATAGATAGGCATGACAAAATTAATTGGGTCAAAAGAGAAAATATTCATATCACGCTGAATTATTTGGGCGAAACTGATTCAGAGAAGATTGAAGAGCATGCTAAACGGATAGAGACAGTAGTTAATGATTTTCCACCTTTTAAGCTGGGAACGACTGATACCGGGATTTATCCACACGCAAATGAACCAAGGGTGTTATGGGTTGGATCTTCACCATACGACCTTACTCTGAGTTCATTTAAACAAAAACTGGATAGAGAATTAACTGATTTAGGATATAGACTTGATAATCGTCAATTTCAGCCACATATTACGCTTGCTCGCGTCAAAACAATCTCACGCAAAAGCTCCTTTATCCATAAATTTCTGACTACAGAAGTTCGTGAATTCAATTTTGAAGTTGATTCGGTGGTGTGGATGAAGAGTACATTGACTGCGATGGGTGCAGAGTATGAAGAATTGAAATTATTTAAATTTAATAGTGGAGGTCAGTGATGAGTGCTGCTCAGGGAAAATCAAAAGACAAAGATAAAGCAATAGAATTAGCCGTATCCCAGATTGAACGACAATTTGGTGCCGGGGCTGTAATGAGACTTGGCGAAGATCAGATGAATCTGCAAGTCGAAGCTATCTCCACCGGTGCGCTTTCACTGGATGCAGCACTGGGAGTTGGTGGTGTACCACGTGGAAGAATCATTGAGATCTATGGACCAGAATCATCTGGTAAAACCACGTTGGCTCTTCATATCGTGGCCAATGCCCAGAAAAACGGAGGTTATGCTGCCTTTGTTGATGCCGAGCATGCACTTGATCCCAAATACGCCGGTCAACTCGGCGTTGATATCAAGAATCTACTTATCTCGCAGCCCGATTCAGGTGAACAGGCATTGGAAATTACTGAAACACTGGTTCGGAGTAATGCACTGGATGTCATTGTTATTGATTCCGTAGCTGCGCTGGTTCCACGCGCTGAACTGGAAGGGGAGATGGGAGACAGTCACATGGGTCTCCATGCTCGTCTCATGTCCCAGGCACTCAGGAAATTGACAGGGGCTGTATCAAAGTCTAACACCTCTGTTATCTTTATCAATCAAATCCGTGAGAAAATTGGCGTCATGTTTGGGAGTCCTGAAACGACTACAGGTGGAAGAGCACTAAAATTTTACGCTTCAGTGAGGATGGATATTCGTCGAATAGGTTCCTTGAAAGATGGGCAGGACAATATCGGTAATCGTGTTCGTGTGAAAGTGGTGAAGAATAAGATGGCTCCACCTTTCCGTGAGACAGAGCTGGATATTATGTTCGGAAGGGGATTCTCATTTGAAGGTGATATTCTTGATCTGGCTTTGCAAGCAAATCTAGTACAGAAAAGTGGGTCATGGTTTAGCTACGGCGAAGATCGGCTGGGTCAAGGTAAAGAGAATGTGAAGAATTTCTTTATCGAAAATCCAGATCTTATGGCAAAACTGGTTGGTGAAGTTCGCCTGTTTCTCGGAATGGACGAGGCTGACGAAGCATCTGAATAATCGAATGTAGATATTCAATAATTGGGCTTCCATATATACATGGGAGCCCTTTTTATTTATCATGCCCAAAATTACCAAAATTACTCAACAGAAAAAGCTTCGAGAAAGGTTCAACCTTTTCATCGATGGGAAATTTGAGCTTGGCGTTGATGGTTCCCTCATCGTCAAGTATGACATCAAGGTGGGTGATGAGTATACCGAGGAGCTCAAACTCGATTTGGAGAACGATGATAGAATAGAGATGGCCTATACAGGTTTACTCAATTTTATCGCCTTTCGGGAGCGGTGTGAGTATGAGGTCAATCAGTGGCTCTACAAAAAAAAATATCGCGACTTGTCTGATGAATTGATAACCAGACTCAAAGAACGGAACTATTTAAATGATGAGAGATTTGCACGTCTTTTTATAAGAGATCGTGTGAAGATCAAAGGCTTTGGCCCCATTAGACTTAGACACGAATTGAGTGCAAAACGCATATCAAAGCAGATGATAGAATCTGAAATTGAAGCTATCCGTGATGATTATGATTTTAACCAAATGGCCCACGATCTGGCCTCGAGAAAATTAGAGCATATACAGAAACCGACTTACAAAGATAAAAAACGACTCTGGAGCCTGCTTCAACGCCGTGGCTTCGAAGGGCCATCCATCTCCTTTGCCCTCCAGAGCTATACTTTTATTAACGACGACAAATCCTCCTGATCTCCTGATCAATTAGATCATATTACTATTTGGTGAATTGGCTTTCGCCTCCTATGTTTGGTCAACCCCAAACATGTAGGAAAGATGTACAAAAGTATCATGAACTTTGTGATACCTCGTCCCATGATATTGGTATCACTTCTATTTATTCTTGGAATAACGATTCAATCGAATCTCAGTTTACCACTTGGGATCCTTGCCATAATGACGAGCGTTTTAGTTGCTGTCGCATTATTCCGTGGGCAATCTGTAATATTGCTCCTTTTAATCGTCCTGTCCGGGTGCCTTAGAGTTGCACTTGATGAGATGGTCCCACTAACTCACCTCTCAAAATATATAGCAGAGGCTGATTCGGTTTATGAGGTGAGGGCTGTTGTGCATGTTGTGGGTGAAACGCGAAGAGGCACTCCAAAATACCTGCTGAGACCAGAGACTATCAACCTGCAGGTAATATCTGATGGATTGATGATACTCTACTCCAAGGATATTGAGCAGGAAGTAAATCCAGGAGATACATTGATTGGACGCCTGCTACTGAATAGACCTCGTGACAAGCGTAATCCACATGAGTTTAATTATCGTGCGTATTTGAAAGGGAAGAATATCTATTATGAAACCTTCCTTGATGATGCTCAAGATGTGATCATTTATCGCCGGACAGCCAGCTCTATATCCCTTTTATTACTCGATATGCAGGACTTGATTTCAAGTCATATCCACAAATACTTAACGCCACGATCAGCTGGGATTCTATCAGCTCTAATTCTTGGTGAAAAAAGCGAGATTGAAGAAACGACCAGGAATAATTTTGCCAATACGGGGGTAATTCACGTGCTGGCAGTGAGTGGTCTCCATGTCGGTTATGTCTCGTTAATTCTAATAACCATATTTGGGCTAATTCGTCTACCTCATCAGATACAGATGGCCAGTGTGATAGCAGGCTTGCTATTTTATGTTGGACTCACAGGGGCAGCACCCTCAGTCATGCGAGCATCTATCATGGCTTCACTGATGATTGTTGGCAATCTACTAGAGCGAAAATCAGACATCCTCAACATTCTTGCTTCTGCTGCCTTTATCATACTAGTTCTATCTCCTGCACAATTGAGCAACATCGGATTCCAGCTCTCGTTTTTAGCAGTTTTTAGTATTGTGACTCTTTTCCCAATCTTCAAAGGGGTGGTGAGTAGACTTCCAATTTCTAAAACGGGTAGTTTTGGTAAATTACTTTATCCAGTCCTTGATCTCTTCCTGGTTTCACTTGCAGCTCAGTTGGGAACGCTGGCTATCACTATCTTTTACTTTAATAAGATCCCTATTGTAAGCCTCGTCGCGAACCTGGTGGTGGTACCGTTGATAGGGGTGATCGTGGCTACTGGTATGAGCTTTCTTATCCTGGGATCCATATTTCCAATCCTGGCTCATCTGTGGGCTGCCACCATCGAAGGTGCCGTTGATTTCATGCTCTGGTTTGTTCAATTGTGTGCGCAAGTCGATTGGGCTTACGTCACTATACGATCAATTCAGCATTTTGAGTTAATCCTTCTTTTGACTGCTATTTTTTCCATAACGGTATTGCAGTATCGAAAAGTCATCAGACTGTGGGTAATCCTTCTATTGATTTGGATGAGTATCCAAACCTGGCAAACTTTGCTAAAATCCCCGCATCTCGAGATTGTCGTACTAGATGTTGGACAGGGTGATGCCATCCTTATTCATACGCCCAATGGGAAAACAATGCTCATTGACACTGGTTTAAGATTTGGCGGTAAAGACATGGGGAAGGATGTTATTATTCCCTATCTGAATTATCGTGATTGGTCTAAAATAGATATTCTCGTGTTGACACATCCACACAATGATCACATTGGAGGCGCCCAGTATCTGATCGAAAATATTGATGTAGACAAGGTGCTGATGCCTGATATTGAATACGAATCATATGGCTACAATGTGTTATGTGATATCATTCACTCAAAAAATATTCCTACCCTGCCAGGATTCACCGGTTACATAGATTCAACTCTAAAACCAATATACTTCAGGGTAACTGGTCCGAAGCGCTATGATCATGCATCCCGTCCTTCAAACATCAATAATACATCAATCGTTATCCAATTATTCTATGGTGAATCAAGTGTCTTACTCACTGGTGATGGAGAAGAAAACATGGAGCACGATCAGCTTCACCTGGATAGACTGTTAAAAAGTGATATAATCAAAGCACCCCATCATGGATCAAAAACAAGTTCAAGTCAGGATTATATTAATCTCGTGCGACCCCAGGTTTGCCTGATAAGTCTGGGAAAGAAGAACAAATTCAGACATCCATCAAAAATTACTCTGACGAAATACACAGAGCTTGGGGCCGAGATACACAGAACTGATCTGGAAGGAGCCCAAGTTTATGGGAGTGATGGAAACATCTGGCATCGCGTTGTATGGAAAGATAATAATTAATTGATAAACGGTTTCGATATGAAGGACATTGTACGATATTGATGGCCAACAAATCCACTAAATGGAGCAATAGATGTCTACCCCAATTCTCATTAAAAATGCAAGATGTGTCTCTTCAAAAGGTATTGTTAAACAGGACGTGCTTATCAGAGATGGAAAAATTGCTCAGCTGGGTGAAGTAAATGAGTCAGCTGCAGAACAGCTTATCGACGGAACACACCTTTATTTATTGCCCGGCGCTCTTGACCCCCAGGTCCATTTTCGTGATCCAGGACATACTCACAAAGAGGATTTGAGAACAGGCTCTATGGCTGCTGCATCAGGAGGCGTCACCAGCTTCTTTGACATGCCTAACACCAAACCATCTACGATCACGATTGAAGGCATGGCAGAACGAAAACGAAATGCTGCTGAAAAATGCGTGGTGAACTACAACTTTTTTATTGGGGCCACCAGTACTAATCTTGAGGTCCTCAATGGTGTAGAAAATGTACCGGGTATTAAAATATTTATGGGATCTTCAACTGGTGATTTGCTGGTCAGTGATACAAGGGATCTGGAAAATATATTTGGGAATGGCTCCCGCCTCATAGCAGTCCATGCAGAGGATGATGATATTATCAATGCTGCAAAGGAAATTTACAAAAATTCAACCGATTTTAATCACCACCAATTCGTCAGGCCTGCAGATGCCGCTTTAAAAGCAACAACTTTGGCTGTTGAGTTATCTATCAAATACCAGCGTCGTCTACATATTTTACACATGACAACCCTGGATGAGGTGAGGTATCTTGAAATCCAGAAATCGAAGGCTCCTATATCTGCAGAAGTTTGTCCCCAACATTTTCTTTTGAGTGCACCGCAGGTTTATCAGAAATTAGGTGCCTACGCACAAATGAATCCTCCTATCAGGGATCTGCAGCATAGTGAAGCCCTGTGGAACGGTCTGGTAAATGGAGTGATCGATTGTATAGCCACTGATCATGCGCCTCATACCCATGAAGAGAAGTCCAAACCCTTTGGTCAGGCTCCTTCAGGTATGCCCGGGGTGGAGACTTCATTACCGGTGTTACTTGACCGGGCAAACCGTGGGCTGTGCAAAATAGAGGATGTTGTCAAGTGGATGTGCGAGAAGCCAGTGGATCTGTACAAAGTTAAAAACAAGGGTCACATCAAAGAAGGTTACGATGCAGATCTCGTATTAGTAGATATGGGTAAAAAGCGATCTATTGAGAATGGAAAACTCTGGACCAAAGTCAACTGGAGTCCATATGATGGCTGGACCACTCAGGGATGGCCAGTTACCACCATTGTAAATGGACATGTGGTTTTTCAGGATGGTGAAATTGATGAGAGCGTCAAGGGCAGGGAAGTAATAATCGACGCTTAGCTCTTACTAGGATGTTCTTTTAGAAATGTAAACGCAGCTCTGGCAATGAGGGCATGACCATCATGTTGGGGATGTATCTGATCCTCAGCCCACTCCCGGGCCGGTTTTTGTTTTACAGCAGTGTCAAAGACAGATTGAAGGTCAAGCACAGGAATAGAATATTTATCACCCAATGACTTGACCACATCGCAATATTCACTCATTCTCAAATAAAATATCTCTGAATTTGAATCCGAAATAAGATAGGGAGTAAACAAGGAGAATTGAGCCTTCGGTAAGCCAGCCTGTAGGTTATGGATGAGTTTATCAAGACCAGTTGCATAATTCTGAATCTGCTTACGATCACCTCCAGCGATGAAATCATTGTAGGCATCATTAATTCCAATCTTTATGACCACAGCATTGGGCTTGTGATCCATGACATCCGCCTGGTAACGGTTGAGTAAGTCTCCAACCATGTGTCCATTGACGCCGGAGTTGACAAACTGGATTCTACCAAGACCACTATCAGCTAAAAATAATTCCTTTAAAATTGAAACATAGCCGTTGCCCAAAGGATTAAGGATAGTACGACTTGCCGCCGTGATGCTATCACCAAAAAAGACGATTTTAGATATCATGCTAGCGCCTAGAATTGGCTGGAGATATCTTTGAGATGCTTCTTTTCAATATCTGGTACCTCAACACCCTCTGCAGGGTGTCCGACAACGAGGAGCAGAAATGGTTTTTCACCCTCCGGTCGATTTAATATTTTAGTCAGGAAATTCATGGGACTGGGTGTATGAGTAAGTGTTGCAAGTCCCACATTATGAAGAGCGGAAATTAGCATGCCTGTTGCAATCCCAACAGACTCTTTGGCATAGTAGTGCTTTATCTTGTCGCCTTGGTCAGTGAGCGCAAATTTTTGCTCGAAGATAGCAATGAGTACAGGTGCATCCTCCAGAAAGGGTTTATCTGCATCCGTACCCAGAGGTTCAAGTGCTTCCAACCAGGTATCACCAGCACGTCCCTCATAAAAAATTCTTTCTTCTTCCTCGGCAGCATTGCGGATTTGCGTTTTGATCGACGAATCTCGAATGACAACAAAATGCCAGGGCTGTTGATTGGCACCGCTAGGTGCTGTACCTGCAGTTTTGAGACAAGTATCGATAACCTCTTGCGGTACTTCCTCATTTGAAAAATCTCGAATAGTTCTTCTGGATTTCATAAATTCATAAAATTTTGCAGATCGCCGAAGCATTTCAGCGTGAGTTAGATCAATGGGTTTATTAAATGGAATGAACTTTTTTGTCATAAGCACCCTAATACTGTGATTTTAATATTCGAAATAAAGTAATCAGATGCACTTGGGCATCCATAGCCAAATTGGGTCTGAGAATGAAATGTTGGAGGCGACTGCCTGCTCCGAACATGAGGGTTCCCTCACTATTGGAAGCTAAGTCGAGATTGCACCACCGTGGTTCGAAGAACGTAGGAGTGTACCAGGGGGGGGAGTCGAACCCCCACAGTGTTGCCACCGGTGGATTTTGAGTCCACTGCGTCTACCAATTCCGCCACCCTGGCTCTTTCTGAAAGCGCGCGCATGATACATTCTGTCAGCGTATGTGTCAATAAAATGCTGTGCTTTTAAGGGAAAATGTTTATCATTGACGAAACTTAATAAAAACCCCAAGAAGGAGGAGCTGTCGTGGAATTTAGGACGATTGCAGAAATGTTTCTTAATGTCACAAAAAGCCATGCTGACACAGAATTATTTACTGAGAAAGTTAATGGCGAATGGGTAGGAGATAAGGGCAAAGATATATATGAAATGGTGAAGAATGCGTCTTATGGTATGGCATCTCTTGGGATCCAACCAAATGATAATGTAGCCATTCTATCCACGAATTGCCGACGATGGGCTTATTCAGACTATGCCATAGCCACAAGAGGTGCTACTTCTGTGACTGTTTATCCAACCTTGATTGCGAGTCAGGTTCAATACATCGTTGCTCATTCCGATTCAAAACTCGTCTTTGCTCAGGATGCAAGCCAGATGGACAAGGTTCTCCAGATCAAAGCAGACTGTCCTGAATTGAAGTCAGTGGTCTATTTTGATGAATCATTATCATATGATGATCCAGATGTCATATCCTTTAATGAACTTATGGAAAAGGGCAAAACGTTCGCTTCATCTGATGGCGCCTATGACTATGAGACTCAGGCACTTAGCGTTACTCCCGACGATATTTTGACTCTTATTTATACGAGTGGGACTACGGGAAATCCCAAGGGCGTTATGTTGAAGCATAGCAATCTTGTAAGCAATATTAAATCATGTAATGCACGTTTGGGAATCACAGATGAGGATAAATTCTTATCATTCTTGCCACTCAGTCACAGTTTTGAAAGGCTGGGTGACTATGTGGGTACACACGTAGGTGCAAATATCACTTATGCTGAATCAATGGAGCAGGTTATTGCTAACTTGTCGGAAGTTAATCCTACTGTAGCAATGTCAGTCCCGCGGCTTTACGAAAAGATGTACGCTGGGGTCCAGGCCAAGTTTGCAGCTGGCTCTTTTATCAAACGTAAAATTGCCGGTTGGGCTGTCAAAACAGGTTTTGAGTATGTAGATGCTCGCAACTCTGGAACCATTTCTCCCAAATTAGCAAAGAAGAAAAAACGAGCCGATAAACTTGTATTTGGTAAGGTTCAAGCACTCCTGGGAACGCAATTTAAATTGTTTGCCAGCGGTGGAGCACCACTGGGAGCTGATATCGGACGATTTTTTGATGCTGCAGGTATCACAATACTTGAAGGATATGGCCTTTCCGAGACATCTCCAGTTATCACATTAAATCCACCCCATGATTTTCGATTTGGGACCGTAGGTCCAACCATCGATGGTGTTGAGGTTAAGATTGCTGATGATGGTGAAATTCTCTCACGCGGCCCCCATATCATGAAGGGCTATTACAAGGATGACGCAGGAACCAGAGAAGCCATCAATGAAGAAGGATGGTTCCATACTGGTGATATTGGCATCATTGAGGAAGGATATCTCAGAATTACAGATCGCAAAAAGAACATCATTGTGACGGCAGGTGGTAAGAATATTGCTCCTGCTCCAATCGAGGGTGCTCTCTGTATGAGCAAGTTCTTTGAACAAGCCCTGGTTCACGGAGACCGCAGAAAATTTGTATCTGCTATTCTTGTCCCAAATTTCACGGAAGTAGGCGAGTGGGCTGCTGATAATGAGATCACGGATGTGACTCCTGAAGCACTAAGTGAAAATCCAAAAGTATATGAAATGCTTATGACTGAGGTTGAACGTATCATGCAAAACTTCAGCAGCTATGAAGCTGTAAAAGAAGTCATCCTCCTACCGCAGGAATTCAGTGTCGAAGACGGTACACTTACTCCCACACTGAAAATCAAGAAACGGGTCGTTGAAGAACGCTATAAAGCAAAGCTGGACGCCCTTTACGAATAGAATAAATAATGCTATAAAAGATACAGAGCTCCTGGTCATCATCAGGGGCTCTTTATATTAGAACGGGATTCAATCCATGAAAATTGCAGTAGTAGGATCCGGAAGCTGGGGCATGACTCTGGCGATGCATTTGCTCAAGAATGGGCATGATGTTGTTGTCTGGTTTTATCTTGAGAAAGATTTCAAGCAAGCTCAGGAGACCAGAGAACTTCCAGATTTTCTGCCTGGCGTGACCTTACCATCTGAATTGCGCTTTACCATGGATATAGAGGCCTGCGTAAGCGATAAAGAGATTATTCTCGTAGCCATTCCTTCACATACTGTTGGGATGACGCTGTCAAAATTGTCTAATTCAATTTCTGCGGAAACCATCATCGTGAATGTGGCCAAAGGTATTGAAAATGATTCTTTAAGAACCATGAGTCAGGTGATTGCACATGCACTTCCAGACCACCCGGTTGGCAAAATATCTACCTTGTATGGTCCAACACATGCTGAAGAAGTCGTTCAGGAAATGCCATCGACCATTGTGGCCGCTTGTGCAGATGAAGCTTCTGGACAGATTGTACAGAATGCTTTTATGTCGGATACCTTACGAGTATACACCAATGTGGATATTCTCGGAGTTGAGTATGGTGGATCATTAAAAAATGTTATCGCCATTGCAGCTGGAATCCTCGCTGGTATGGGGTATGGTGATAATACTTTAGCTGCCTTGCTCACTCGTGGACTCTTTGAAATGACACGTCTTGGTGTATTTCTTGGAGCAAAAGAACAGACATTTGCCGGCCTTAGTGGAATGGGCGATCTCGTTGTAACATGTCTCAGTACCCATAGTCGGAATAGACATGTTGGTTTTGAGTTGGGAAAAGGTCGAAAACTGAAAGAAATCCTGGCTGAAATGAAGATGGTTGCCGAGGGTATCAATACTGCAAGGTCAGTACATCAACTTATTGCTAAAACAGGTGTTGAGATGCCCATCTCAGAACAAATATTTCAAGTATTATTTGAGGAAAAAGATCCAGCTACTGCTGTGGAAGAATTGATGGGTCGCGCTCCCAGGAGAGAGCGGCACTCAATCAGTTAGTTTGATAAAGCTCTTGAACTTAATATTTCGATCAATAAACACATAACAAATCAATCATTTCATCGACATTCCTCAGCCCACATTTCTGTCCAGAATACGTACTAAAAAACTACTTAAATATCCCAATTTATATCATGATTGTAAAAGCCTGGTTTTTATTGATCTGATCGCTGAATCGTTTGTATCTGATGGGTTAAAGAATATATTCAATGTTTCGGATTCGAGAGTAATTCGATGAAGTGAAAATGAAGATATTTTTTAGAGGTATTTTTACATAAATGAGTCTTGATCGAACTGGGGAGCTAAGAAACTGGGAAGTCCTAAGGACTTTACTGGTCGATAATGATAGGTTTGTATTCTCCACGCATCTGCAACCAGACGCGGATGGAGTGGGATCTGAGTTAGCATTA
Organism: Fidelibacterota bacterium; assembly: GCA_018650445.1. Classification (GTDB taxonomy): domain Bacteria; phylum Fidelibacterota; class UBA8477; order UBA8477; family JABMPR01; genus JABMPR01. Next base: position 40,299 of record JABIFX010000230.1, on the reverse strand, counting down.
GCGAGATTTTTAACATCAATTGGCAAGACGGTTCATATCCTGAATCCATCTCCTCTACGCGTCAATCTTGAATTCCTGCCTAATAATGGTGAAATTCAGGTTTATGATACAGCTCAACACGCAAAACTCATTGTAGAATCAGACGTATTTATCGCCTTTGATATTGGTCATTACGATCGGCTGATGGATATTGGTGCAGACCTTCAATCGATTGATATCACTAAAGTGAGTATTGATCATCATCCCGGTGACAAATCTCAATTTGATGTACAATATGATTTCCCCACAGCCAGTTCAACTGGTGTGCTCATTTATGACCTTATTAATTTCATGGATGAGGAGGCAAACTCTCGCACTGAGATCGCCATCCCTATCTATTCAGCCATGATGAGCGATACTGGAAATTTCAGATTTAACAATACAGATCCTGAAACCCTACTGGCCGCAGCCAATTTGGTAGCAGCAGGTGTTAAACCTTATGAGCTATATGTCTATCTTTATGAAGACTTGAATACCCCTGGCAGGCTTCAGGTCATTCAGAAACTTCTGAGTGAATTGAAATACGAATGCGAGGGACGATTGGCCTGGTCCATCATTGATTTCGACGATATTGGCCCTCTGGGAGCTGTTCCAGATGACATGAATTCACTTTCGGACTTTATTCGATCCATCAAGGGCGTTGAAGTCGGCATTTCTATTACCAAGATGTCCGGTTCAAAGGTTGATGTGAGTTTTAGATCCAAGGGTAAAATACCCATTAATTCGGTTGCCCAATCTTTTGGTGGAGGTGGCCACGCCTTTGCTGCAGGTTGCCATGTAGATGGAACCCTGGAGGAAGCTGCTGCAGCAATTGTCAAGGAAACCATCATAGCGATAAATAAATGGGATGAAAATGCCTGACCATTTGAAAATTAGAGTCGCAAAGGATGCTGGCTTTTGCTTTGGGGTACGGGATGCCATTGAGAAAGCTCGTGACGTAGCTCGGGAACACGGCAAAGTTTATATGTTAGGGGATATTGTCCATAATGAGCGTGTGGTGAATGATCTGGCTCACGAAAACGTAAAAGTTGTTGACTCCCTCGATGAAGTGACGGATGCTCCAGTCCTCTTTAGGGCACATGGAACCATTCCAGAGCTATGGGCTGAAGCGGGCCAAAAAGAACTCACTATTGTGGATGCTACTTGTCCCTTAGTTCATGAGATACATGACAAAATCAAAAAACTAGATAGAGAAGGCAGAAAGCTAATCATTATCGGTGATCACGGTCATGATGAAGTGGTGGCCATCAGGGCTCAAGTTCCAGAAGCTGTCATCATTGCAACTATCGCTGAGGCAGAGGCACTGCCGAGGATGAAGAAGGCAGGCGTTGTCTCCCAATCCACACAAATGATAGAGAATGTTCAGGAAATTATTGGCATCCTCTCTATGAAAATATTTGATCTGAGATTTGTGAATACCGTTTGTTTTCCAACCAGACGAAATCAAGGGCAGATTAAAGAAATCGCTCCCATCTCAGATGTCATGGTCATTGTAGGCTCCTTCACCAGTGCCAACACGAAAAGATTGCATGAAGTATCGCTTTCTTTAAATCCCAGATCATATATGGTTGAAAATGCTTTTGATATACAGGAAAGCTGGTTTGATATGGCTGAATCAGTTGGCGTATCAGCAGGCGCTTCCTCACCAGATGATCTCATTGAAGAAGTCGTTGAACATTTGAATAACTTACACGTGAAATCACGTGTGTAAATATTGACACTATAAGTTTCTGGAGATTATGAAAATGACAAAAGAGCTGTTTGAAGTAAAAACAGGATTAGCTGAAATGCTCAAGGGTGGTGTGATTATGGATGTGACTACACCTGAGCAAGCAAAAATTGCAGAACAAGCAGGTGCAGTCGCTGTAATGGCACTGGAGAGAATACCAGCTGATATCCGTAGGGATGGGGGAATCGCACGAGCTTCTGATCCGCAAATGATTAAAGAAATTCAAAAGGCTGTTTCCATACCCGTGATGGCCAAATGTCGTATCGGTCATTTTGCCGAGGCTCAAATACTTGAGGCTTTAGAAATTGATTATATCGACGAGAGCGAAGTATTGACTCCTGCTGATGAAGCGAACCATATCTGGAAGCATGACTTTAAAACTCCATTTGTCTGTGGGGCCACAAATCTGGCCGAAGCTTTGCGTCGTATCGGTGAAGGAGCTGCCCTCATCCGCACCAAAGGTGAACCTGGCACTGGAAATATTGTTGAAGCGGTTCGCCATATGCGTACCATTACTACGGAAATGGCTAATTTGAGCATACTGAGAACAGATGAGCTCATGGCAGCAGCTAAAAACATGGGGGCACCATATCATCTGGTTGCGCAAGTCGCTGAGACGGGCAAGCTTCCTGTACCAAATTTTTCAGCCGGTGGTATCGCAACACCAGCTGATGCTTCTCTTATGATGCAACTCGGTGCTGAAACCATTTTTGTGGGCTCAGGTATTTTTAAATCTGAGGACTCTGAAGCCATGGCCAAGGCTATCGTTCAGGCTGCAACATTTTATGATAAACCCGAAAAGCTGGCCGAGATTTCCGAAGGTCTTGGGAAGGCCATGAAGGGTCTTGATATGGTTGAAATTAAGCCTGAAGATAGAATGCAAGATCGAGGTTGGTAGGAGCCATTTTGACTGTTCGACCTGAATATGAAGAATTAACAATTGGAGTAGTCGCTCTACAGGGCAGCTTCGCCAAGCATGCATTCAGTATGGGCAAACTCGGCATAAAGTGTCGAGCTGTTCGTGAACCAGAGGATTTGAAGCTCATTGATGCATTGATTCTCCCAGGTGGTGAATCAACCGCTATGACCCTGCTCCTTGAAGAGGAGGGTTTGTGGGAACCTATGAACGAGATTTTAGAGACAATGCCCGTATTTGGGACTTGTGCTGGGGCAATACTTCTGGGTCAACAGATAGACGATGAGAGAGTTCGCTGTTTTAATAAAATTGATTATATAGCTGAACGTAACGCTTATGGTCGTCAAATTGAGTCTTTCAAAACATCCCTGATAATCCCCTCGATGCTGGATCACGATTTTCATGCGATTTTTATTCGCGCTCCTAAGTTTCGAGAAATCAAACCGAGCGTGCAGTCGTTGGCTGTTTTTGGCGCTGACCCAGTTCTCATGCGCCAGGACAATGTGTTGGTTGCATCATTTCATCCTGAACTTACTGAAGATCCAGGCATTCATAAATATTTTGTGGATGAAATCGTTTTAAAATCGAGGTAGTCTATCCATGTCGGATAAATATAAAGTACTGAAAACCATAGATTCTCCAGCTGATGTTAAGTCATTATCTGAAGAAAACTTGATCCAATTATGCCAGGAAGTCCGAGACTACACCATTGAGGTCGTTTCGGAAACAGGTGGTCATTTAGCACCAACCCTTGGCGTCGTGGAATTATCTGTTGCACTCCATAAGGTATTTGATTCACCAAACGACAAGATTATCTGGGATGTGGGTCATCAAGCTTATGCTCACAAAATTTTGACGGGTCGTCGAGAGGCCCTGAAAACTATCCGCCAATATGGTGGTATCTCAGGCTTTTGTAAGCCCATGGAAAGTGAACATGATACTTATGGGGCAGGTCATGCCTCAACATCGATTTCAGCAGGTGTTGGTTTTGCCATCGCTCGAGATATAAAGGGTGAGGATCATCAGGTTATCTCCGTGATTGGTGATGGAGCTTTGACAGGTGGATTGTCATTTGAAGGATTGAACAATTTGGGGCACCTGAGAACCCGGATGATGATCATTCTCAACGATAATGAAATGTCCATTTCCCCCAATGTCGGTGCAATGTCAAAATACCTCTCAAAAATTACCACCAATCCACTGTACAACCGTGTTAGAGACGAGATCTGGAATGTTACAGGGAAACTACCCATTGGAAAAAATACCGTTAGAACGGGAATGAAGAAAATTGAGGAAAGTCTCAAGAATCTATTGGTTCCCGGTATCATTTTTGATGAAATGGGAATTCGTTATTTTGGTCCTATCGATGGTAATGATTTACCACTTTTAATTTCCACTTTGGAAAATATTAAGGATATCAACACGCCAGTTCTCTTGCATATCATCACAAAAAAGGGGCTTGGCTTTGCCCAGGCTGAAGCAAATCCTGTGAAATTCCACGGTATTGGTCCAGCTGCGAAACCAGGTCAGTCAAGTACCAAAGAAGAAGTCCCGCCTTTTCTGAATGTGTTTGGGGATGAACTAACTGCTCTGGCGAAAAAGGATAAACGTATTGTGGCAGTTACCGCTGCCATGAGAGATGGCACAGGATTATTGGATTTTGCCGATGAACATCCTGATCGGTTCTACGATGTTGGTATTGCAGAAGGGCATGCAGTAACTTTTGCAGCCGCACTCGCTGCACGGGGCTTAAAGCCTTTCGTCGCGATTTATTCCACATTTCTGCAACGGGCATATGACATGTTGGTGCATGACATTGCTGTCCAGAATTTACCCGTCACATTTATGCTTGATCGTGCTGGACTTGTAGGCGAGGATGGACCCACACATCACGGCGTCCTGGATCTATCATATCTCTCCAGTATTCCCGGAGTTGTCGTGGCAGCCCCGCGTAATGGAGAAGAATTGCGCCACATGATGCAGACGGCCCTCGAACATGAAGACGGCCCCTTCTTTATCCGCTATCCAAAAGCCTCCGCTTTAAAAAATAGAAAATCAATTAAAAGCAAGGCTATAGAAATCGGGAAATGGGAGCTGCTCTCAGAGGGCAAAGACATTGCTATCGTCGCAGTAGGTTCAATGAATCCTGTTGCTGATGAAGCAGTCAAAATACTTGCTGCAGAGGGAGTGAAGGCCAGCTATATCGATGCCAAGTTTATCAAACCCTTTGACGAGGATATGCTTTTATCTCTCATGACATCAAATAAGCACATTGTGGTCATTGAAGAGAACAATTATCCCGGTAGCCTTGCCCAGACCATAAAAGCTTTTGCAGAACCTGTTGAAAATTGTGCCAGGATTCATTCACACACCTTGCCAGATAGATTTGTGACCCATGGATCACGGGCACAATTATTAGCCGAAGTGAAGCTGACATCTGAAGAAATTGCAGCTTCAATTCTTGAATTGACCATATAATTATCAGGAGTGGGTTCAATTATGCCAGATCAATCCTACCATGATAGCCTGAAACGTTGGAAACAGAAAGTTTCTGAATCCAAAGAACGTGAGTATGACTACGATACGGTTTCGGGATTAACCAATGATTTGTTATATCTGCCAAATGAAGAGAATCAGGATTTAGATCAATACATTGAAAAAATTGGATTCCCAGGTGAATACCCATTCACACGAGGCGTTCACCCCAATATGTATCGAGGTCGTTTATGGACCATGAGACAGTTTGCAGGTTTTGGAACTCCTGAGGATACGAATAAAAGATTCAAATTTCTACTGGAGCAAGGACAGACCGGATTGAGTGTTGCCTTTGACATGCCAACGCTCATGGGTTACGATTCAGATCATGCGCTTTCACTTGGTGAAGTTGGACACTGTGGTGTTTCAATCAACTCTATTGATGATATGATGACTCTGTTTGATGGAATTCCACTTGATCAGGTCTCAACCTCCATGACGATTAACGGTCCTGCCATTATTCTCCTGGCCATGTATGTGGTGGTTGGGGAAAGACAAGGTGTTTCATCTGATAAGTTGCATGGCACACTGCAAAACGATATTCTCAAAGAATATATTGCTCAAAAAGAATTCATTTTTCCACCTGAACCTTCTATGCATATCATCACAGATATGATCGAATGGTGTAGCGACCATATGCCAGCGTACAATACAATTTCTATATCTGGTTACCACATTCGTGAAGCTGGATCAACTGCTGCCCAGGAGTTGGCGTTTACCCTTGCAGATGGCTTTGCTTATGTAGAGGCTGCCATTGAGAGAGGACTGGATGTAGATAAATTTGCCCGACGTCTGAGTTTCTTTTTTAACTCACATATAGATTTCTTTGAGGAAATCGGAAAATTTCGAGCTGCTAGACGAATTTATGCAAAGCGTATGAAGGAAAAATATGGCGCCAAGGATCCACGCTCCTGGATGCTTCGATTCCACACGCAGACTGCGGGTCATAGTTTAACTGCGCCCCAACCTGAAAATAACATCGTCAGGACTGCCTACGAGGCTCTTGCCGGCGTTTTGGGTGGCACACAGTCACTCCATACCAACTCAATGGACGAAGTGCTGGCCCTGCCAACTGAGAAAAGTGTAGAGATTGCGCTAAGGACACAACAGGTGATTGCCTATGAAACAGGTGTTGGATCTACTATTGATCCGCTGGGTGGCTCTTATTATGTAGAAGCCATGACTGATAAGATGGAAGCTGAAGCTGAAAAATATTTTGAAACTATCGATGAATTGGGTGGTGTTGTTGCAGCGATCGAAGTGGGTTATTTCCAACGTGAAATTGGGAAAGCAGCTTATGATATTGCTCGTAAGTACGACGAGAAGAAACGTCTTATTGTAGGAGTTAATGCATTTATTCGTGAAAATGAGACAATTGATATCCCAGTTCTCAAAATTGATAAATCAGTTGAAGAAAATCAGGTATCCAAGGTCAAATCACTTCGATCTATCAGAACTCAGGCAAGTACAGATAAAGCTCTCGCTGATCTTACACAGGCCTGTGAGTCTGGAACGAATGTAATGCCACCTCTCCTTGAAGCCGTACGCCATTCAGCCACACTTGGTGAGATGGTTGATGCGATGAAAATTGTTTACGGAACCTACACTGAAACCCCAGTGTTCTAAGAGGTCAGTATCTCCAAATTAATAGATATTCATAATCACATGCTTCCAGCAGTAGATGATGGTGCCAAAAATGACGACATGGCACTATCTATGCTAAAAGAGGCTGTGCGGCAGGGAGTTGAACATCTTGTTTTGACCCCGCATTTATATGAAGCTGACATTATCAAGGGGACTAGAGAGTGGAAAGCTAAGATTGAAAAGGGCGCACAAACGGTTATGGAGCTTATCAAAGCTCATGAGCTTCCAGTTGAGGTCACCATTGCTGCAGAAGTTCGATACCAGGATATGTTGCCCATCATTCTCGATGAACTTGATATCCTTATCGGCGGCAAATACCTCTTACTTGAATTCTCATTTCATTCAGTGCCAAATAATCTTGAGCGAATCATCTATGAGATCACCCGCCAGGGGATTACTCCAATCATTGCCCATCCCGAACGGATTAAACCATGGCAAAGGGAGCCCAAAAGGTTGGAAGAGCTGATCAATATGGGTTGCCCGACACAACTGGATATTGGCTCATTTATGGGTACAATGGGACCGAGCAGTGAAAAGCTTGCCAAATTTCTATTTGATAAAGATGCAGTGCATTTAGTTGGAAGTGATAGTCATAATTTACAATCAAGAGCTCTTTATACAAAACCTGGATATGACTGGCTATCAGAGAGATACGGCGTTGAATACGCAGATTTACTGCTAAAGGGTAATCCAGGAAAAATTCTTAGGGGTGAACACATTGAAGTCTATCCTGTGCATCTTGAACCAGATGCTTTATCCTTGAAAGATAAATTTATAAATATGTTTAAATCATAAATAGGAGTTACGTCCATTGAATAGTAAAAAACTTAAATTTGTAATCGGCTCTTTGGTCATTATCGCCGCAGTGATTGTGCTGGCGATTCAGGGCATGAAAGAAGACACCACCATGTCATATTCAAAGAGTGTGAGTGAGGTCCAGATGTTGGGAGCTCGGGCTCATGCTTTGACTCTCAAGGTCAATGGCGATTTAAAAAAAGGCAGTATTGTTAGAAATAATATGGACCTTGATTTTGTCATCACAGAAGGAAATTCAGAATTAAGCATTCATTATATTGGAAAGGATCCAATTCCGGACACCTTCAATAATGATATGGATGCTGAAGTAATTGTTTCAGGTAAACTGCAACAAGATGGTGTATTCAACGCAGAACGTATCCAGGCAAAATGTGCTTCTAAGTATGAAGCCGATTATTCTACCCCTGAGATTTAAAATATATATAGTTAGGATTTAGTTAAATGGCTGATTTCGGAAATATCCTTTTATTCTTTCTTTTCCCGGTAAGCGTTTTTACCGCACTCACCGCATTGACGGCAGGTGTGACCAAGCGCAGAGGGCTTTTAGAAGCTGCTAGAAGAGGTGCATATGCCGCTTTTGCAGTGACAACTCTTGCTGTACTTGCCCTGGAGTATCTGTTGGTTTCCAGTGACTTCTCTATCGAGTATGTAGCGAGCAATACAAATTTTGCATTACCATTATTTTATAAGATTGTGGCACTATGGGCTGGGCACAATGGCTCATTGCTGTTGTGGACCTGGATTGTAACCATATTCAGTGCCATTGTTGCATATCAGCATCGTCACAAGAATAATGATCTTATGCCTTACGTCCTCTTTGTAATGGCAACCACTATGGTCTTCTTCTCAATTTTGAGTGTTTTTATTTCAAATCCATTCCAGACGCTTTACCAGGAATTTGGTAACACCCTCCAGGAGTTTACGGCTGGCGATGGTCATGGTTTAAATCCATTACTCCAGCATCCTGCGATGGTTATTCATCCACCTATCCTGTTTATTGGGTACGTTGGTTCTGTTGTACCATTTGCATTTGCAATTGCAGCTCTGATTACGGGCAAACTTGGAGCAGGGTGGATTCATACTACCCGACGCTGGGCGCTTACAACCTGGGGATTTCTGGCCGTTGGTATCGTACTAGGTGGAAAATGGGCTTATGTCGAGCTCGGTTGGGGCGGGTATTGGGCCTGGGATCCCGTAGAAAATGCTTCCTTGTTACCCTGGTTGACATCCACTGCATACCTTCACTCAGTAATGATTCAAGAACGCAAGGGTATGTTAAAAATTTGGAATATGGCTCTTGTTATCGCCACTTTTTTGCTTTCTATTTTTGGTACTTTCCTCACTCGCAGTGGAATAGTCAGTTCTGTTCATGCATTTGCAAACTCGGGTCTTGGACCAGCATTCGCCACCTTTTTAAGTATGGGCTTAATTTTTAGCGTCGCTCTACTCCTGTATCGTCGTAAAGACCTAAAACCTGATGAAGAGATGGAATCACTTATTTCAAGAGAAAGTGGATTTCTCTTTAACAATTTACTCTTTCTACTAGCCACGATTGCTGTTCTCTGGGGAACACTGTTTCCTGTCATTAGTGAGCTCTTCACTGGTGATCAGATTACCGTGGGACCTCCCTGGTTCAATAACATCATGATTCCTATCGGTCTGGCACTTCTCTTATTAACTGGAGCTGGTCCGCTTTTAGCCTGGCGACATACTTCTGTTGAAACACTTAAGCGCAGCTTTGGATGGCCTACACTAGGTGCCATCGTTTTTATAGCAGTTCTATTTGCCTCTGGTGTTCGAGATGGATGGGCTCTGGGCTCTTTTGCCATTTCATTTTTTGTGATGTGGACCATTGTAGTAGAATTTGTGAAAGGTGCTAACATCCGTAGAAGAAATTCTGGTGAGAATTTCTTCTTGGCTATGTACATGCTATCCCGCAAAAATACCCGTAGATATGGAGGCTATATGATCCATGCTGCCATGGTAGTCATGTTCGTGGGCTTCACTGGCAACGTTTTTAATTCTGAGACAAGAGCCGAGGTGGGTGAGGGTGACTCTTTCCAATTGGGACCCTATACATTTAATGCCATCAAAATAATTGAGGACGAGAATGAAAACTATTCGTCACAAACTCTAGAAATGGAAATGTATCGGAATGGTCGACTAATAGATCGGATCTCACCCCAGAAACGATTCTATTTCGCATCTGAGCAACCCTCCACAGAAGTCGATATTTATTCCACTATACGAGAGGATATATATGCTGTACTCTCTGGTATGAGCAACGATGGCACCAAGGTCATTGTTCAGGTCTATCGAAATCCGTTTGTGAGTATGGTTTGGATCGGCGCTTTTATCCTGGGTATAGGAACTTTATTCGCCATGTTGCCCAATCTGCGAGAATCCAAGGTAGGAGGCGAATAATGAGCTATTTTGCGTATCTCACTGGCTTGGCCTTCCTGGTGTGGATTGTCATGCCTCTATTCAAAAAGGATAGCACCTGGGTTTCATTGTATATGGAAGCTGAAGAACTCGCTGATAAAAAGCAGCGGGTTTATGGCAATATTGCAGATCTCGAGTTTGATTTTGCCATGGGGCGATTGAGTGAAAAAGACTTTAAGAGTGTTCGTCAATCATTTCTAAGCGAAGCTGGACGTGTCATTGAGAAACTGGAAAATCAAAAATCTAGTAAATTCATGGATCGTATACAAAGCGACATGGACAATCTTGGCAAAAAGAAGAAAAAGAATAAAAAGAAGTCAAAAAGCACGGCTGCTGTATTTTGCACCGAATGTGGTACGGAGAATATTGCCGAAGCCAAATTCTGCATGAAATGTGGAAAGGGGTTGTCATGAAATCGCGACTCATTCTTCAATTCCTGATTTTGCAACTGGTTACTGGGTTAAGCTTTGCCGGTGATCTCAGGGTTAACATTATTAATGGTACAAATAATGGACCTGGCAATGCTGATCGTGTTGTTCTTATTGATCTTGGCGCTGGTATGGCTGAAATCGCTTCCGCTTCAAATGTCGTCAAGGCAACTACATTCAGTGACGTCACATCCAGTGGTCAAAGTCAATATCTAATTCGTGCTACCCTGGGTGGCGTCAACTATTCAGCCATGTTCGTCCCAACACCAGGGGTAACTGCCTGGGAAACCTCATTGACAGTTTATGAAACCAGCGAAACGATTCATGATGTGAATGCATCAGTACCATTCTTTGTTATTTATGGATTTGAAGACAAGCTGTACATTCAAAAACGTATTGTTCTTGAAAATGTGTCTTCACCACCAGTTACTTTTTCTGCATCTCCTGGATTGGCTAAAGTGCACGTTCCAAAAAATGTCACAGAGCTAGAAAATCTGACCTTTAAAAGTGGTTCCATGCCCGTTAGGACGGCACCAATAGATTCTGATCAAGGGCAAGTACTGCCAAATCCCATCAAACCAGGTCTTTCTGAAATTGATATGTCTTACTATACAGCATATGACCCAGGTGGAACCTCTCTCACCGAATTGGTAGGTTATGATATTGACCATTTTCATGTCTATACCATGCCTCTAGATCTATCTATATCAGCCCCAGGTCTTTCACGTGAAGGTACCGATAACGAAAATGGACTGGCCATATACGCAATTGAAGGTATCAAGGCGGGAACAATGTTGGAGTTCCAGGTTTCAGGAAAAGGAATGTCCGATTCGGGTACAGACGATCATAATCATTCGGAGCAGCAAAATACAGGAAAAATAGTCATTGAGAATCGAATCGATGCCAATGTTGAGTTGGCAGTAGCCGGAGTTTTGATTTTGGCAATTCTGATTTCTCTATTTGTTTCCGTAACTCAACAGAGTGAGGACTTGAAGCAAGAATCCATCGAGATGTTGAAAAAGCAAAAATCTGAGCTTCTACAACAATATGCAAAACTAGGTGACTCTTCATCCGATGCTGATGACAAGGATAAGCTTCTCTATCGTCTCGTCTCTGTATACAAAACATTGGATAGGATCGATTAGTTTGAGCGTACCAGCTCTAGAAGTTCGAGAAGTCTCCAAAGATTTTGGGCGCATTATCGCGCTCAGAGGGGTATCATTTTCCGTTCAATCGGGAGAGTTTGTAAGTATTCTTGGTCGCAATGGTGCTGGCAAAACAACACTCCTCAATATTATCAGTGGTGTTTCCAGACCCAGTGAGGGTGAAGTGAAGCTTTTTGGGACAGATCCCAGCGATCGTGCAAACAAGGCAAAGCTCGCTGTCATCTCCCATGAGATGTTTCTCTATGGTAATTTGACTGCTATTGAAAACCTTGAGTATTACAGCCGCATCTATAATGTGCCTGATGCAAAACAGCGTGTTGAGGAGGTGCTGAGCGATGTTGAGCTCACTCATCGTCGATTCGACCTGGTGGCTACCTACAGCAGGGGCATGACCCAACGCTTAACAATTGCCAGAGCTTTATTGCATGAACCATCTCTGCTGCTGCTTGATGAGCCATTTACAGGTCTGGATCAACATGCCATTGGAATGCTCATTGCTTTGCTGAAAAAACAAAAGGAAATGGGTCGCACCATATTACTGACAACCCATGACCTCCACACGGCAACCGAACTCTCAGATCGATATGTGGTTATTGCAAAGCATAAGATTGTCAAGGATGGATTGATAGTCGACACAAATCCAGATGCTATTCGTGCAGAATTCTTCAGTGCAGAAGCTGGGGGATTAGAGTCATGATGCGTACAGCGATATCAATTCTGAAAAAAGATCTGCGTATGGAGTTCAGATCCAAAGAGAGTATTCTAGCGATGTGGATATTCTCCTTGCTGATCTTTGTCATTTTTAATTTTACGTTTGAAGTATCCAGGCTGGTCATGCTTGAAATCGCTCCAGGACTCCTCTGGGTAGCCTTTGTCTTTTCAGGTATGTTTGGTCTGAACCAGTCTTTTGCTCTGGAAAAGGAAAATGGGAATCTCCGTGCCATGGCACTGATGCCCGTTGATGGCGGACAGATTTATGTAGGGAAGTTTTTTAGTGTTACCATTATCATGCTCATGTTTGAGGCATTGATCTTTCCTATTTTCATCATCTTCTATGATCTGCAGCTTTCTTTAGGAATGTTCAGACTTATACCGGTTTTATTGGCTGGAACCATTGGATTTACAAGTTTGGGAACCATCCTCTCTGCAGTTGCTGTCCATACCAGAAATCAGCAAATTCTACTGTCTCTCTTATTATGGCCTTTGGTTTCACCCATTATCATTTGGTCTGTTACCCTCACCGGTATGGTCTTGAGTGGTGAAGTGACAGCAGCTTTTTATCCACTTCTTTTGAGGGTTGGAGCATTTGATGTTATATTCTTCACCCTTTCCTATATGCTATTTGATTTTATTCTGGAAGATTAGGATGAACAAACCAAGTCAAAATACTAAAGGCAATTCATGAGATCTAAAATTGATAAAATATTGCTCATTATTCTACTTATCGCATTTTCGGTAAGCATTTATTTGATTTTTCAATGGGTGCCTCAGATAAAGGCCTCGAATCCCGCTGAACAGATAGCACAAAGGATATTCTATTTCCACGTTCCCAGTGCCTGGCTAGGTTTTCTTGCCTTCTTTATCGTTTTCTGTGGTAGTGTAGCCTACCTGGCAACCAGGAAGCGTAAATACGAGCTTATTTCAGTGGCATCAGCTGAAATCGGTGTCCTCTTCATTTCTTTGGTTTTGATTACCGGTCCCATCTGGGCAAAACCAGTATGGGGAATTTGGTGGACATGGGATGTACGCCTGACATCATCACTGATATTGTGGCTCATCTATGTGGCTTTCCTCATGTTGCGTCGCTATCTGCCTGATGGAAGCAAGCGAGCCAACCTCTCTGCTGTGGTAGGAATTATCGGGTTCACTGATGTTCCTATTGTCTATTATTCAATTCGCTGGTGGGAAACACAACATCCCAAGGCTGTTATGGCCAGTAGCGATGGTAGTTTAGCCGCTCCCATGTTTTTCGCATTTATGTTTTCACTGGCAACATTTACACTCCTGTATGTGTATTTGATTCGCAAACGCTACCAATTATTGACGCTTGAAGACACTTTAAATAAGCAGTTCAAAGAAATGGAGATATTATAAATGGACGCCTTTGTATATTTATTTCTAGCCTATGGCTTCATCTGGTTTGGAATCTTTGGATTTATCTGGTATATGAATAAAAAAGTGGATCATTTAAACCAGGAGATGACACTCCTCAAAGAACTTATTGACCAAAAAAAATAGGGGATGTTAGAGATGTCTAAGAAAATTGTACACGTTGTAGGTACGGGCACAATTGGTGAGCCATTAATCGGATTGCTATCTGACTATAAAGCAAACCTGGGTATTGATGAAATCACTTTTCACAAACGCACTCCTCTTAAGAGTGAACATGCCAAGGTCCTTCGCTTGCTGAAACGCGGAGCCCGTCTGGTAACGGATCAAGAAGCGTTTGAAGGCTTTCAGGATATTGGTTTATCGCCAGCTTTTTCCACTGTAGAAGCAATTGATAGAGCTGCAGTAGTTATTGATTGTACTCCTAAAGGTGTTGGTCATAAAAACAAAGTGAAATACTACCATAATTTTGATCACAATACCCTTGGATTTATCGCACAGGGGAGTGAAACTGGCTTTGGTAAGCCTTATGCCCGTGGAATCAATGATGAAGCCCTTATTCAAGGGGAAGATCGTTTTTTGCAGGTTGTTTCATGCAATACGCACAATCTCTCGTCCCTGGTAAAGACTATTGGTATGCACAATGGTGACCCCGATAATCTTCTGGATGGCCGTTTTGTTATGATTCGTAGGGCCAATGACTTAAGTCAAGCCAACGATTTTATCCCCGCTCCAGAAGTTGGTCATCATAGCTCAGAGCGATATGGTACGCATCATGCTAAAGACGCTGCTAATCTGTTTAAGACTTTAGGTTATGATGTGAACATCTTCTCATCTGCCATGAAATTGAATACACAATACATGCACATTGTCCACTTCAACATTAAGATGAAAGAAGCCCTGACAATACCCCAGGTCATGGAAATATTTGAAAAGAACCCGTTGGTTGCGATAACCGAGAAGAAACTCTCCAGCCAGGTCTTTTCTTTTGGACGTGACCATGGACATTATGGTCGCATTCTAAACCAGACTGTTGTTTCTGCCCCCAGTCTTCAGCTTATCGATGGTGGTAAAGAATTAGTAGGATTCTGTTTTACACCACAAGATGGTAACTCACTTCTGAGTTCTATCTCTGCAGCAACGTGGTTTTTGTATCCAAATTCTTATGAACAGAAAATTCAGTCTTTAGATGATTGGTTCTTTGACGAGGTATAATCATCACTCAAAATATGAATGAAAACAAAGCGACTCTATTGATCTGAATAGGGTCGCTTTTTTATAATGCTAAACAACACGACATTTCGTCAAAACTACCAAGCAGCTGACTGGTATAAATCCAATCTCAAGGTGTTGGTCGCCTGTTCAGGTGGTGTTGATTCAACGGTACTTCTCCACCTACTCACTGAAATTCATGATCTTGAAATCAGTATAGTTCATTTCGATCATCAGCTACGGGGTTCAGAAAGTGATTCAGATAGAGAATTTATTAAGCGAGTGGGTGCGGACCTTGGATATCCAGTGCATGTGGTGACTGAAGACATAGAAGCGTATGCAAAATTGAATGACATGAGTTTGGAAGAAGCGGGTAGTGTTAGACGTCGATCTGCTTTTATGAATCTCCTGGATCAACTAAGCTATGACTATGTTGCCACCGGCCAGCATGTGGATGATCAGATTGAAACCATCCTGATGAATATATATCAGGGGAGTGGAATCCAGGGGCTATCAGGAATTAGTGAGTGGAATGGCAGTTTTATCCGACCTCTGCTAGGATACACGCGTGAAGAGATCAATGACTATTCTAAAACTCATCAGCTTGAATATCGAACTGACCAATCAAATGCGGATATCTCCTTTTTAAGGAATAATATCAGGGCAAATGTAATTCCTGCCCTGAATGCGGATATTGATCACCGTCTAAGAACATCCCTGGAGGGAATATTACGTGAGGGCCAGGCCATAAATGCATTGATTGAAACAAGTATAGAAGATATTGATATAAAAGGGTTTAGATCGGATTATGTTCCGAAAATAGCATTAGGATTGAGTGAGCTCCCCGACTATTTTTCGCCGATCCAAAAGGCGATTTTTGACAGAGCTTTTCAATTAATTTCTTTGATGCCTCAAGGAATCTCATCCAATCATTTCAATGCTTTGAAATCATTGTTTAGAGATGATGCAATAGGTAAGGAAATTCAGCTTCCAACTTCGGTAACGGCCTACCGCGATAGAGAGTGTATAACGCTATTCAAAAGATCTGATTTTCAATGGTCCATAACACCATTGTCCGCCAGCGTTGAGAACAAGTTTCCATTCTTTCAATTTGAATTTACTACCTCACTTCTTGATGATCATATTTTAGACCCAGCGTATCTATGGGTTGAACAGAATCCAGAGTCATACAACACCCGTGTTGCTGAGCCTGGAGACAAAATGGTGGTTAATGCCACAGGTAGATCGATTTCTGTTTTCAAAATACTTCAATCAAGCCGGGTTGCTCCTCATCTGAAAGAATATTATCCAATTGTGGAACGAGATGGTGAAATTATATGGATACCTGGTATTCGTACTGCCCATTCCGCATTGATTTCTGAAGAAGTAATCAAAGAAAATAGAACAAAGCACTGTATAAAGTTTCAATTTCAAAAGGGAACGTTTGAATGAATACGCGAGTAGTGGAAAATATGGGTAAATATACCGGCCAGGTATTAGAAGAAATCTTTTCACGAGAGGTCATCGAGAAGAGAGTTGATGAACTGGCAAAGCAAATATCCACTGAATACGCAGGTAAAGTGCCTATTTTGATCGGTGTTTTAAATGGCTCTGTCTTCTTTCTGGCAGATCTGGCTAAAAGGCTTGATATTGATTGCGAAATCGATTTTATCAAAGTCTCCTCATATCATTCTGGAACCCAATCATCTGGGACGGTTCGACTTCTTAAGGATATTAGCTGTATTATCACCGATCGTGATGTGATCATAGTTGAAGATATCATTGACAGCGGATTGACAGCCCGATTTTTGAAACATAGAATACTAGAAAACCAACCCGCCTCGGTTGCCTTTGCCTCACTGCTTTTTAAACCTGAATGTCTTAAGCTCGAATTTGAAGCTGAGTATGTTGGTTTTGAAGTTGCTGACCGCTTCCTTGTAGGCTACGGATTGGATCTAGACCAAAAATTCAGGAACCTACCCTCAATCTGGGCATTTCCTGTAAATATGAATTTGTAAAAGGATATCAATGAACGCAGATAATCAATCAGATAAAAATCAGGAGAGAGGTCCTAGAAATCAGGATAATTCTCCTCGTCGTAATGATAGAAACCCAAATCAACGACGTAGACCACCAAGAAAACCCCACAATAAAGCAGATAATCGTAATCAGCGTGATAATAAAGCAGATAATCGCAATCAGCGAGACAATAGAGATAATAGGGGTAATAGAGACAATCGAGGTAACAGAGACAATCGAGGCAACAGAGATAAAAGGGATAATAGGGATTCAAGACACAAAAACACACGAAGACCTGAGTCCAAACCTGCAAAAAAATCTACAAACATTAAGATTACTCGTCCAGCAGAGGGGAATGAGAATTGGCAAAAGGGTTTGAAAACGACGCTTCTGTGGGTCGTTATCCTCATGTCTGTATTTATCTTCGCCCAGGTTCTGAAAACGGATACTGAACATGTCCAAAAATTGGGATATACCGAATACAGGGCATTGCTCAACGACGGAAAAATTGAAACCGCCGTATTAAAGAAGAATCAATTCCATGGAACACTGAAAATTCCTGAAACCACCGTCATAAACGGTGTAAGTAAAGATTACATGAAATTCTGGGTCGTACTATCTCCAACTATTGATAGTGATGTCACGGCGGAATGGGATGCCATGGGGATCGTTTACGAATTTCAGGATGAAACCCGCGATTGGGTTGATTATCTCTTTCAGATTTTACCCTGGTTCCTGATCATCTTTTTCTGGTTCTTCCTGATGCGTCGCATGCAGTCTGGCGGAGGCGGAACAAAAGGTATTTTCTCCTTTGGTAAGAGCAGGGCTAAAATCATCGATCAAGAGCAGCCTGCAACGACTTTCAGGGATGTGGCTGGTTGTGAAGAAGCCAAAGATGAGCTTCGAGAAATTGTTCAATACCTGAAACATCCAGATCGTTTCCAGAAACTTGGTGGTAAAATTCCCAAGGGCGCGCTATTGGTTGGACCTCCAGGAACTGGAAAAACCTTATTGGCTAGAGCTGTTGCTGGTGAAGCAGGGGTTCCTTTCTATAGCCTTAGTGGTGCGGATTTTGTCGAAATGTTTGTTGGTGTAGGTGCCAGTCGAGTTCGTGATTTATTCGAACAGAGCAAGAAAAATTCACCATGCATTATTTTTATCGATGAGTTAGATGCCGTTGGTCGCCAAAGAGGCGCTGGTTTAGGAGGCGGACACGATGAAAGAGAACAGACCCTGAATGCCCTACTCGTCGAAATGGATGGTTTTGAAACAACCGATAATATTATTCTGCTTGCTGCAACAAACCGACCAGATGTGTTGGATTCAGCCTTATTGAGGCCTGGACGTTTTGACAGGCAGATTTCAGTAGATAACCCGGATGTTCGCGGACGTGAAGCCATTCTTAAAGTTCACTCCAAAAATGTTCCTATGGCCAAAAATGTCCGTTTGGATATTATTGCTAAAGGAACTCCAGGCATGTCTGGAGCTGATCTGGCAAACCTGATCAATGAAGCTGCACTGCTCGCATCAAAACACAGAAAACAACGTGTTGAGATGGTGGATATTGAGCATGCTAAAGATAAAGTGATGATGGGCTCCGAACGTCGGAGTATGGTCATTAATGAGAAAGAAAAGAGAACGACTGCCGTTCACGAAGCTGGACATGCTCTGGTGGCTCGAATGACTGCTGGTACTGATCCAGTTCACAAGGTGACTATCATTCCACGCGGTCGTGCGCTCGGTCTCACTGCACAATTACCCGAAGATGATCGCTATAACTTTTCCAGAGATTATATGGAAGGTATGCTGGCCATCCTTATGGGTGGGCGTGTCGCTGAGGAAGTGGTTCTTAACCAGATGACTACCGGTGCTGGAAATGATATTGAGCGCGCAACGTCTCTCGCCAGAAAAATGGTTACCGAGTGGGGCATGAGTGAAAAAATGGGCCCCATGACTTACGGTCAGAAGAAAGAAGAAATCTTTATTGGTCGTGATTTAGGAATGCATCGTGACTTTAGCGAAGACATGGCAAAAAAGATCGATGCAGAAGTTCGGAAGATTATCGATACCGCCTATAAAAAAGCCAAGGAAATCATTACTAAAAATCAGGACAAATTAGAAAAAATCACAAATTTGCTCCTGGATAAAGAAAGTATTGATGGTCGTCAGCTTGATAGAATAATAGGGATGAAGTACCAAGATCCTAATCAGGTAAAGAAAAGTGATAATCCACAGCACGGACGGAATAGACCCAACAATCCCAGACAGCGTTCAGAAAATCCACGACAGAAACAGAAAGTAGTTGCGCCAAAGGTTGAAAATAAACCTACGGTTGTTGCTGAGTCTGATACTCCAAAGGTTGAAAATAAACCTGCGGTTGTTGCTGAGTCTGATACTCCAAAGGTTGAAAATAAACCTGCAATTGTTGCTGAGTCTGTTGATCCAGTGATTGAGACTGAGGTTAAGGATTCTCCGCAAAAAGCTGAGGAAGAAGTTAAGAAACCCGCCCCAGTTAAGAAAAAAGCTCCAGCTAAGAAAAAGGCTCCACTTAGAAGAAGACCTGCTAAACCAAAGAAAACACCTGAGAGTGAGAGTTCAGCAGAACCAACATCGGAAGAGCCAAAAGAGTAAATTACAATCATTTCCTATGACTGAGGACAACGTCTCATATGAAATAGGTCCAAATAAATGGTTGATTAAGGGTCAGGAGTTACATCTAGATACACCACTAATAATGGGTATTCTGAATGTGACTCCTGATTCATTTAGTGATGGTGGTCAATTTATTGATCCTTCAAAAGCCGTTTCTAGAGCACGTGAAATGTTGGCTCAGGGAGCAGACATAATTGATGTGGGAGGGGAGTCTACTCGTCCTGGGTCATTACCCGTAGAATCAATGGAGGAAATATCACGCGTAGTTCCTGTTATTTCGAAACTGGCCTCACAAACCGATGCTATTATTTCAATAGATACCCAGAAATCGAAAGTCGCCAAAGCTGCTCTAGATGCAGGAGCCCATATTGTAAATGATGTATCTGCTGGTGAGAGTGATTCAGAAATGTTTAACCTCGTAGCTGAAAGCGAGGCCGGGTATATCCTCATGCATATGCAGGGCAGCCCAGAAACCATGCAGGATGCTCCTATTTATAGTGAGGTTCTTACCGTGGTCAAAGAGTACTTCATGGAGAGACTTCAAGTCGCGGGACAAGCCGGAATTGATATCAAGCAGATTGTGTTGGATCCAGGTATTGGTTTTGGGAAGACCTTGTCGGACAATCTAAGATTAATGGGGAATATAGGCAGTATTGGAAATCTAATGAGACCCCTGCTACTAGGTGCATCTCGTAAATCATTTATTGGTATGATTGATAACTCAGCAGTTGATAAACGTATCGGGGGATCACTGGCAGCTGTGCTATCAGCATACCAACAAGGCGTTAGATTATTCAGGGTTCATGATGTTTCTGAAACACGCCAAGTTCTTGATATCTTCACTGCCATTCAAAAACATTCGGATTAAATTGAACTGTGCCTGATAAAAAAAATATACTCTTTATCGTCCTTGGACTTCTGGTTGCTTCCGTCACGGTATACTTTTGGCGTTATGAGCTCTTCTCACTCGCATTCCTATCTGTGCGGGTCTACGATGTTGTAGATATTCTCGCTGTTTCCTTTGTGCTGTATTCATTGTACAAAATATTTAGGGGCACTAGAGCAGCACAATTGCTTTCGGGTATCCTCATTCTCATTCTCTTATCAGTTATTGTGCGCTGGGCAGAACTACATGGGATGTCCTGGCTCCTGTCCAATCTTTCCACAGTCTGGGTTATTGCAGTTGTTATCCTCTTTCAACCTGAGCTGAGGCGTATTCTGATCTACCTCGGGCAGATTCCTGTTGTACGCTATCTATTTCGAGTGAAGAATCTAGCCATGGTGGGCGAAATTTCTGATGCTGTCGTTATTTGCCAGGAACGCAAATGGGGTATGTTGATTGTTATGGAAGGCGAGGTCGGACTAAAACACATCAAAGAAAAATCTGCTTCAATTAATGCCAGAGTTTCAGCCGAACTCCTTGTTTCCATATTTAATCCTACATCACCATTGCATGATGGAGCGGTTATTATCAGCCATGAAGTGATTGAATCAGCCAAATGTATTCTTCCCTTATCAGAGGAGCCTCAGGGTGCTAGAATGAAGCTGGGGACGCGACATCTTGCTGCATTAGGACTCTCTGAAGAGACAGATGCTCACATTCTTGTAGTTTCTGAGGAAACGGGTACACTTTCACATGTCCATAACGGGGTAATGAAACGTGGTCTTGATGAGATTCAATTGCGCAAAGTGCTAAATAATCTGATTATATAATATGCGACAAACGCTGATATGGATTCTTATTCTGGGATCCTTTCTCTCAGCTGACTCTGTGCAGCATACAAGCTCCACAGAAAATGCAAACTCACACTCCGAAATTATCTGGACCATTGATATCCCAAACATCAATGATATCTCAATTAAACCAGGTGGTCTTGAATACTCGGGGTGGAATCAAACCGTTCTGGATAATGGTTTTACAATTCCCGTAAAATCAAAAATGATTTTCTCACTGGCTGGACCCCCGATTATTAATTTTGACCTGGGTATTACCCGGTCACTTCCAGTGTCTGAATATCAACCTGCTCATGTGGAACAAGCAAAAGGAATGGATCTTCAAACACAACAGTCATATCCTTTGAGCAATGAAATAGTCAGCCTTAAGCATATCAAGGACGCAGATGGATATCAATTATGGGCCGTGAATGTCAGGGGGGCCGAATTTAACGATAGTGATGATCAATTAACCATTCCTGAACGCATAACTGTGAATATTCGCACAGATCTATGGACACCAACTCAGCCGGAAAATGAAGAGCTTTATCTAAATCAGTACTTTCCTACGCCTACCCGGACTTTTTCTGAAAATAATTCTGGGTTGGGTCAGGGTAAACTCAAGCTGCATGTCCTCAGAGATGGTATATACCGCATTTATTATGATTCCCTCTCGCAAATGGATGATTTTCCTTCTGAGCGAATAGGCAGTCGATCTTTAATCTTGAGAGAACGTGGTGAGCAACAGGCTATTCATGTCAATGATCATGGTGATGACATCTTTAATTCAGGTGACTATTTTGATTTTATTGGCAGGCAAAAATATTTCGATGGTGAAACTCAATTTTACGATGCTTTTTCTGATATAAATGTTTATTGGCTTGATTGGGGTGGGGCTGATGGTTTACGCTTTGTTGAAGAATCAGGTGCCCTGGTTGACTTAACTCCCGTCAGACCATCCACATTCTGGGACCATATTCATATAGAAGAGGACAATGATTTTGAAAGGTTGGGGCAGGTCGATACCGATATGCCCAGTATTACCAGGGATCATTTCTTCTGGGAATCTGTCAATTCTGGTGTTACCAAAGAAGTGGACTATTTTCTACCCAACCCCTTCCGGGGATCCAGTGAAAATCTGCAAGTATCACTTGGCCTTCACGGTCTTACCTATAGTGAAACAGCTGGTGAAGTGAAAAGTCACACTCTTTATGCTTTCATGAATGATCATTCTATTGGTGATGGTAGTTGGACTCAACAAGAGGAGTATGTCCTCACATCACCATCGGCACTGAACCTTTCACATAATATCCTTGCTGCAAATGGTGACAATACGCTTGCTGTATTCGCTCCCGTCAGCACGGAACCGGGGAATTATGATAAGATCGTGTTGAATTGGATTGAAATTGGTTATGAGCATCTTCTGAAAGCTCATGAAAACCAACTAAGGTTTAGAAAATCATTTATCAACCCCTCAACCAATCTTGAATATGAGATCCAGGGATTTCAATCCCATGGGTTGGTTCTCTACAAAGAGGGACTCTCAAAAATTACTGGCTTTACCATTCGGGAAAACTGGGATGAAGTTCAACCGGAATATAGTCTGGTATTCCAGGATCACTCTACAGAGGCTACACCTGATTATTGGGCTGCCAGTCAAGATGGGATATTGCAACCTCTCAAAACGATAATCGACACGACAGCGCTACTGCGAGAACAAGATGCAGATATGATCGTCATCACCATTCCACAATTTATGGAAGATATGGAACCCTACCTGGAGTTTAAGCGGAGTGAGGGGTGGAATCCAATTGCTGTCTCTGTAGCAGATATATATGATGAGTTCAATTGGGGCATACACTCACCCCTGGCCATCAAATCCTTTTTACGATATGCGAACAACCATTGGTCTTCCCATCCAGAATATGCCGTGCTGTTTGGTGATGCCATATCAAATCCGCAACAGGTCAAGCGCGACACTCGAATTCAGAATATTCCTACTTTCTATATGCAAACCTATGGTTGGGGAGCAGCTGAGGCAGATTATTGGTACAGTCTTTTAAATGGTGATGATTACCTTCCAGATATTCACATTGGCAGAATTCCCTGCAATGACATTGAAGATCTAAATACCTCAATTACCAAACTCATAAACTATGGTTCAGGAGAAAATTTTGGTACCTGGCAAAACGAACTCATTACTATTGCCGGATTTGATGCAACCTTCAAAACTCAGAGCCAGTCAATCCTGAGAAATACAGTACCTCCAGCTTACATGCCTTCCAGGATATTTATCGATCGTGACTCTGAGGGGCAAATCTTCTGGGGTGATACGGATTCATTGATAGAGCACTGGAATCGGGGGAAGCTTCTCATCAATTTTCTGGGACATGGTGGCGGGGCTGTCTGGGCAGACAGATCCCTCTTTGTAAGAGATGATATTAACTATTTGGATGAAACCACACCTCCAGCATTCGTGACCAGTATGACTTGTTTTACGGCTTCATTTGCACAAACAAGGGGATTAGGAGAGGTTGTGATTTCAGAATCGCCTACAGGGGCTATTGGATGGTTTGGGTCCTCTGGAGTGGGGTGGGTCATCAATGATTATTTAATGATACAACCACTCATGAGGCGACTGCTTGAGGATGACAAAACGGTAGGGGAGATCATCAATATTGCTCGGATGGAATACTTCCTGGCTAATAGTGGGTACGATTATCTAAAGCCATCCATGCTGTTCCAGTATAATTATCTTGGGGACCCAACTACACGCTTACTCCGTCCTGAAATACAAGAATCTTTGGTGTCAGAGAAGCCCATTTACGAAACCACCGAGCAGTTAAGTCTGAATTATGTGGGTAGCACAGCTGGAGACATGAATCTGTTACCGGTAAATGCAAACAATGAACCCTGGTGGTCCTTACCCCAAACATATCCGACCCAACCAAATTCAAATTTTATTATTTCCCAGGAAGCATCTGCCCCCGTGGGAATGGGAAGGACAATCTTTACTCTGGATAGGGGAGAAAATGAATCTTCTGTCCAGGGCTATGCAGCTTACTCGATATCTTCGGATTGGTTTGAACATCAACCACCCACAGCAGAAGCATTGTCCAATTCTCCAATCCTGCCCATTCGAGTGAAGTTTCATAGCTCTACTATACAAGTTGACAGCATGCTTCTCGTACTTTCTGGATCCAATCAGGCCCGCATAGAACTCAATAGAGATGGAGAGTGGTGGGAGCTTGCGGATACCACCCGATTGGCTGCAGGAACTTCGACCACCTATTACTCTTTTTCGGCCTTCTCTCAGGGAGCTCATATTCAAACCTCAAACACTTTCACATTATTCCTTCCTCGTGATATCTCGCTGATAGTCAGTGACATAAGGGTTGGAGTTAAAGATAATATTAGTGGTGTATATATTGATTATTCGTTGAGCGGGCAGAGTGTAACAACAGCTACCATGCATTTTGAAGCAGCCTTTTCAGGTGGTGATCAAATAACACATAAAACTGTTGAGATATATGAAGGAAATAATTCAGTCTTTCACCCCGTGATATTCGGAATTGATACTGTTGAAGTCATTGCTTCATTGAATATCATTAACGATGGGGAGGTCACTGACAATACCCTGTCCAGGGTTTTGATCTCTGAGTATTATCAGATTATACCCGGATTAGGCATCACATTCAATGGGGAGTCAGCTGATACGCTCCAACTTTGGTCAAGTGGAAGTATATCTGGAGACCAAGGTGATACATCATGGGTTAGAATCAGGCCCTACAGTGAGGCTATATCAGCTTTACCAGGCGTAATACTGTACCAGGACTCAATAATTTATTTGATTGAATTCTCAGATCAAAGTCCCACCCTCAGAGTCCAATCCAACCGTCAACTGTTTAGGAAGGATCTCAACCTATCGGCCTGGGAATACATGAAACCAATTCAGCCAGGCATCTATTCGTTGAATGGAAATGGTTTGATTGCTATGGGTGTAAAACAAGATTATTCAGGTCCAGATGTATCCATGATGATTGAGGGACAACTATTCTTTGATGGTGATTATTTGCTGGAATCCAGTCACCTCAATCTATTGGGAGAAGATGAAAATGGTTTCTCCTGGGATGCAGCAAGTGTTCAGGTCACCGTTGATGGAACACCTGTGGAGACACAATTGGGGGATACGACCCAGTCTGGTCAGATCCTTAGTGCCATCATAGCTCTCGATCTCGAAGTTGGCGAGCACAACATTTCTTATCAGATGAGTGATGCATTGGGAAACTGGTCAGATGAAGTCACAATTTCGGGTGTGGTTGCTGGAAGTGCGGCAATCTATGATTATGGTAATTTCCCTAATCCCTTTGAGGGAGAAACACTTATCATCTACGAGCTCACCCAACCTCTGGATGATGTGGCAATAGAAATTTTCACCCTATCGGGATATAAGGTTCACACTATTGATTTATTTAACGCACGGGTGAGCATTGGTCTTGGATCTATTGGATACCATGAAGTCCCCTGGAACGGTCGTGATCGTTCAAACGACTTTGTTGCAAACGGAGTCTACTTCTACCGTATCAAAGGTCAATTGGATGATGAAGAGATTCTTGGTCCGGTTGGGAAGATGGTGAAAAACCGATGAGAGTTATTCAGAAATCCATTTTTCTGATTGCCATTGGGGCTCATATCTTGTTTGCAGGAGAATATGCCGATGCCTTCCTGCTGGCCAGTCATCATCCACAGGTTCAATCACTCGGATATAGTTCGGTGGCTGCCAGGGTTGGATCGGGTCATGCTTTGAATAATCCTGCTGGATTTGCTATAGGTGACCGGGCTGGGCATCTGAGTCTAGTATATCAGGATTTTCAAGGGCTCTCAAACAACTTGGGGCTCGAAGGAAAATATCGCCTGGGGGATTCGTACGTACTTGGTGTTACTCTGATTCATAGTTCAGTTGATGACTTGTTCTCAAGACCCAATTTATCTGGATTGACCCCTTCCGATAGACGAGATTCTGTTCTCACACTGGATAACTCCAACGCAAGTATCATTGATTATCGAGAGGATGGAGCCTTCATTACTCTAGCTCGACAATTTGAATTTGAATTAAACCTGGGTTGGAAATTCTTCAAAATACCATGCAGAGTACCACTGGGAATCTCAGCAAAGTACATCGATAAAGTTTTAGTGGATAACCGAGGATTGGGATTTGGATTAGATATTGGGAGTCAACTTTTCTTTAATCTTGCAGGTATGAGTAGGGTATTAAGCAGGACTGAGTTTGGTATTGGTTTGTTTCTAAGTGATATTTTAGATACACCAGTTTACTGGACCACAAAACACCAGGACGCTATTAAAAGGAGCCTGGCTGGAGGTTTTTCCATAACACAAAATTTTCCAAAATATGCAACTCAACTTACAATTACGACCTCTATCCAGACTAGGTATACAGACGTTAAGCAATATGGTATTGGGCTCGAGGTGAAGGACATTATTTTCCTGAGAGGAGGCCACGATGGATACACGTCTTCCTTAGGTCTTGGCATTGGCTTAAAAAAGTTTATTATTGATTACACGTTTAGTCAACATGAGTTGGCAAACATTCAAAAAATTGGAATTAATTACCATTTTTAATGGGGTCCAAAGAGATATGGGGCAAAGTGTGCAAAAAAGAATTCTATTAATCTTAACTCTACTGTTGATGATACAAGTTTCGTGGGCACAGAATAAAGATCAAAGTCAAGCGGATCCGCGCTACATAATTGACCCTGAGACTGGAAAATTGAGCATGTCAATTCGCATTTGGGGTGAGGTGAAGGTACCTGGTGTAAAACTGGTCCCCAGTGATGCTGATCTTATCTCGATTCTCAGTTACGTAGGTGGTCCTACCGATAAGGCAAAGCTTGACAATATCAGGATACTTCGATTTAACGAAACAGAAGGTGAACCTCGAGTTATCATTGCAAATGTTGAAAAATTCCTTGAAACAGGGGATAGTAAGCATATTCCAAAGATATATCCCAATGATACTATCATCGTCAAAGGTACCATTTGGAAAATTCTCAGCACAGCAACTCCTTATATCAATCTGATGGTAACTTTGATCAATGGTTATTATTTATACACTAGAACGACAACGTAAATGTTTGACGAAATCAGAGATGAAATGGGTGGACTTAAGCAGCGTTTAGATACGCTGAGGGGGCATCTTTGACCTCTCTGAGGTTGAATCAGAGTTGGGTGTTTTAAAAGAACTGTCCGTTAAAGATGATTTCTGGACCAATCAGTCTACCGCTCAAGAAACTCTCAAAAATATAAATTTACTTGAATCTCAGATCTCCGATTGGGAGAATGTCCTCACACATGAAGAAGACCTTGATATCCTCATGGAATTGGCGCTTGAGGATCAAGATGAGAGTCTGACACCCGATCTGAGTAAATCTTTACGGAAATTCCGTAACACCCTGGAAGACTACGAGTTGCGGCAGCTACTCTCAAGTGAAGATGACGCGCTTAATTGTATTGTCACTATTCACCCGGGAGCTGGAGGAACAGAATCTCAAGACTGGGCTGAGATGCTTTATCGTATGTACACACGCATGTTTGACAATCGTGGGTGGAACTGGAAAGCACTTGATTATCTACCTGGCGATGAAGCAGGTCTAAAAGATGCAACTATCGAGGTAAAAGGTGATTTCGCCTTTGGATATTTGAAAGCAGAGAATGGTATTCATCGTCTTGTGCGAATTAGCCCCTTTGATTCAAATTCAAGACGACATACTTCATTTGCATCTGTATATGTTTATCCACTCTACGAGACTGAAATTGAGATTACCATCGATATGAGCGAGGTGCGAGTGGATACCTACCGTGCCAGTGGTGCTGGTGGACAGCATATCAACAAGACTGATTCAGCCGTAAGGCTAACTCATGCTCCTACAGGCATTGTAGTCCAATGCCAAAACGAGCGATCTCAACATAAAAATAAAGAAACGGCCATGAAAATGCTCAAGGCCCGACTTCATCAACTTGAGAAGGAAAAGGAACAGGCCAAAATGGATCAATTGGCCTCCTCCAAAACAGATATTGGCTGGGGAAATCAGATTAGATCCTATGTGTTTCATCCATACCCCATGGTCAAAGACCATCGTACAAAGCATGAAACAGGAAACATACAGGCCGTCATGAATGGTGAAATAGACGGTTTTATCAAAGCATTTTTATTGAATCAAATGGGAAAAGAATCCTAATGAGTGAACGAACCTTAAATGAGATCATCGACCAGCGTAAAGAAAAAATCAAAGCACTGGTAGCTGATGGTATTAATCCCTATCCACATAATTTTGACCGAAGTCATCTGATAACTGAAGCCCTGGAGTCATTTGATGATCTTCAGGGAAAAAAGGGAACTCGACTGGCTGGTAGGCTTATGTCCAGACGCGTCATGGGCAAAGCAAGTTTTGCAAATATCATGGATGGCAGCGGAAAATTGCAGCTATACATCGGTCGTGATGATATTGGTGTTGATGTTTACATGATGTTCAAGCAACTTGACATTGGCGATTTCGTTGGTGTTAGTGGTGAACTCATGACTACACGCACCGGTGAAAAGACCCTGAAAGTTCATGAGCTAACCCTCTTGAGCAAAAATATCAGACCTCTGCCGAATGTAAAAGAGAAGGATGGTCAGTTATTTGATGGATTTGAGGATAAAGAGCAGCGTTACCGAAAACGTTATCTTGATCTTATCGTTAATCCTGATGTAAAGGAAACTTTCGTCAAAAGGGCCAAGATTTATCGGAGCATTAGGACCTTTTTTGATAATTCAGATTATCTGGAAGTAGAAACACCCATTCTACAGCCTCTCTATGGTGGCGCCTCCGCTCGTCCTTTCAAAACGCATCATAATGCTCTCGATATTGATCTCTTCTTGCGTATAGCTGATGAACTTTATCTAAAACGTCTGATTATTGGTGGCTTTGAAAAGGTCTTCGAATTTTCCAGGAACTTCAGAAACGAAGGTATGGATCGTACTCACAATCCTGAATTTACTGCCATTGAATGGTATGAAGCCTATGTTGATTATTTCTATCTTATGGATCAGGTCGAGTCACTCTTCAAGCATTTAGCTACAGATCTGGATCAAAGCACCTTTGAATTCAATGACCACGAAATTGACCTGACCAAGCCCTTTGACCGTGCTACCATGGCAGAACTTGTACAAAAACATGCCAATGTTGATTTGTCCAAAGCTGATGCTGCCGAATTGCTCAAGGTTTGTCGTGAACACAAGATCGATGCCGCCAGTGATGCCAATTATGGCCAACTTTTGGACGCACTCTTTGATGAATTGGTACAACCACATCTAATTCATCCTACGTTTGTAACTGAATATCCAAAAGCCATATCACCGCTGGCAAAACACAAACGGGATAGTGATGGGACTTTTGTTGAGAGATTTGAGCTGTTTATTGCTGGAAATGAATTTGCTAATGCATTCACAGAGTTAAATGATCCCATTGACCAACGCGAGAGATTAGAAGCCCAATCTGCATTGCGTGCTGCTGGAGATGAGGAAGCTCAATCACTTGATGAAGACTTTCTACAGGCCATGGAATACGGCATGCCCCCAACAGGAGGTGTTGGTATTGGTCTTGATCGATTGGTCATGTTGCTTACAGGTAATAGATCCATTCGAGACGTTTTGCTGTTTCCGCAGATGCGTCCAGAATCAAAAGGATAGGTTAAAAAAAACTGACAAGTGTCATACACAGTCTATCTCGCAACAAGATATCTTTTCGGTAAACACCGGGTTCCCTTCATAGCATTTATCTCTCGTACCACAATGATAGGGATGGCTCTAGGGGTGGCCACTTTGGTGCTGGCTCTTGGGGTCATGCGCGGTTTTGAATCTGTTGTCACTGATAAAATCATCGGTTTTGATACTCATATTCGCATCGAAAAACTTTTTGATTCAGGTTTTGATCTGGATGATGAAAAAATTTCAGAAATATCTGAGATACCTGGTGTTGAACAGATATTCAGGATCAAAAAAGCTGAAGTTATGCTGAAAGCCAATAGCATCACCGAAGGTGCTCTGCTGGAAGTCATGCCGGAATCAGCATTAAGTCAGCTCTATTCCGTAAGTGCAAATTATACCACAGGTGAGAGCAGTCAATCAGGGTTGATTATTGGTGCAGCATTGGCTGACCAACTTGAAGTAGCACTCACAGATCAAATTCTGGCTTATGATCTTGGATCATTTACCGATCAGATGGGTTTACCGGCAATTGCTGCCACACAGGTCCAGGCCATCTATGAATCCGGGATGATAGATTACGATAAGAGTTATCTCTATTGTTCACCACAGACAATGGAAGAGCTGTTCCCCGATAGTCCGGATACAGATGATTTTGGTGTTTTCCTTACTGACATTTCCCTGACAGATGAAGTGATGAACCAGATCGATCAAATTCTACCTTATTCTCATTTATCTATTTCATGGCAAGATCGTCATCAAACCCTATTCAACTGGATGAAAACACAGCAGCTTCCCATTTTCATCATCTTTAGTTTGATAATCATTGTAGCCCTTGTCAATATCGCCAGCACCCTCATATTGATTATCATGGAGAAAAGAACCGAAATAGGTACCTTACGAGCTCTGGGTACAAGCCGAAAACGCATTCGTCGTATTTTTGCGTTGGAAGGTCTCATGATGGGTCTTCTGGGAACCTTAGCTGGCATCATCCTCTCTGTTATTCTCGCTTGGCTTCAGACAACTTTTGGACTCATTTCACTTCCCAGTGATGTCTATTTCATGGACAAGGTCTCAATTTTGATAGGCGTCGAGGATGTGATTGGCATTTCGGCTGGGGCTATCGGGCTTGCAATCTTGTCATCGCTCATACCAGCCATGCAGGCCAGTCATCTACAACCTGCTGATACCTTGAGGGATGAATGAGCCAGCTAAATTGGTATATGGCTCGCCGTTACTTCTTTGCCAAAACGAGCAACCGCTTTATTAGTCTGGTAGGGGGTATATCCATTATTGGAATTGCTCTCGGTGTGATAGCTCTGATCATCACTATGGCCATCTTAAATGGGTTTGAAGGAGAGGTGACACGGCGTATTGCTAATTTTATTCCACATGTCGTTATTTCTTCGAATGCAAATATTGAACAGTTACAAACTCTGGTCCCTGAGGCTAAGGCAATATACGCCAGTACCGAACGCAAAGCAGTTCTCGAGGTACTGGATGATAAAATGGTATTAAATATTCATGCGATTGATCAGCAGCATTGGGAATATTTCTTAACTGAGCCTTCCGGGGAGCGCAACATATCAGGCCGACTTAAACGCAATGAGTTTGAATTACCGGGTATCGTTATCGGGGCTGGAATTGCTGATAAATTCTTTCTCACGACTGGAGATACGGTTGCGATTCAGAGTCCCCTTGATGTTCGCCCCGGTTTATTTCGTATTCCTGAGAGACATTTTGTGATCACAGGAATTTTTAGATCAGATATCTTTGATTTTGATCGGAATCTGGCCATCATTGATTATGTAGAAGGCCGCAGGATGTTTAAATCTGCTGGAAAAGAAGTCCTACATCTACAACTGGAGGATTTTAACGATGCCAAGAAAGTTAAAGCACGACTAAATCAGGAATTACCGACTATAGAGATTGAAACCTGGTATGATCAACATAAAACCCTGTTTGATGCCATGCGCATGGAGAAGTGGGGAAGCTTTATAGGTCTCAATATGATCATCTTGATTGCTGTATTTAATATTGTCAGCTCATTGATGATGATGGTACTGGAGAAGACAAGTGATATCGGTATTCTGCGTGTCATGGGCGCTCAATCTTCAAATATTCAGAAAATATTTAATATTCAGGGACTTATCGTCGCCTTCCTTGGCGTGGTCCTGGGCGTAGTATTGGGCACTTTGCTGGTATTGAGCCAAACCCATTGGGGATGGATCACATTACCAGATGAAATATATCTGATACCAGTTCTCCCTGTGAAATTGTATTGGAATGAAGTTGTTCTGGTCGGGATTGTGGCTTTTGCTATTGTTCAGCTATCAATTCGATATCCATCAAAAAAAGCTGCCAAGCTGTTGCCTCTTGATGCAATCAATTATAAAAGATAGAGAACCAAGATATGAATACCATCCTTCAAGTCATTGATATCAATAAGAGTTACACTGCAGTAGGTGAAAGTCTTGACGTGCTTAAGAATGTCAATCTCAGTATGGAAAGAGGGGAGATTGTTGCAATCAACGGTCCCTCAGGTATTGGAAAAACCACGCTGCTTAATATCATTGGTACTCTTGATACGGCTGATTCTGGTGAATTGATCATTTCTGGCAAATCTCCTTTTAACATGAATGATGAGGCTTTGAGTACCTTCCGAGCTGAGAATCTGGGCTATATTTTTCAATTTCATTATCTATTACCTGAGTTCACCGCCTTGGATAACGTACTTATTCCAGCTAAGATTGTTGATCTTGATAAAGAAATGGCCACAGAAAGAGCGAAAAGCCTCCTGGAAGCGGTTGGCGTCTATGAAAGACGTCATCATAAGCCTTCACAACTGTCTGGCGGTGAAAGACAGCGTGTGGCTGTAGCCCGGGCACTGATGAATCGTCCTGAGTTGGTACTGGCGGATGAGCCGACTGGAAATCTTGATCCAGACAACGGAAAGCGCCTTATTGATTTAATCCATTCAGTAAGATCTGAATTTGAGCAGTCTTTTCTTATTGCCACCCATAGTAGATCACTCTCTGCTGCTTGCGATAGAGTCATCTCCCTGACATAAAAGAATTCTAACATACACATTGTTTTATTCTAAGGTGTTCACGTCTTATATTGGCGCCTGTTGAAACATGAATTAATTTGAGGTTATAAATTGAAAGCAAATTTCCATAAAAAACTCCAGGCTGTGATCCAGCTCTCTAAAGAAGAAGCCATCAGACTGGGACACGCATACATCGGTTCCGAACATTTGTTGTTGGGAATATTTAGACAAGCGGACAATCGAGTCATTGATATCCTACAATCATTAAATATTGATCCAGCTGAGATTAAAAATCACATTGAGGAGCAAATCCGTACTTCAGGTGGAACTATGATTCTGGGCACGCTCCCTTTCACAAAGCGAGCTGAACGAATTCTGAAAAATACTTATCAGGAAGCCCGGGATCTCAATGCTGATGTAGTAGATGTTGAGCATTTACTTCTGGCAATACTCCGCGAACAGGAAGGTATTGCAGCCGATATGCTGGCTCAATTCAGTATAGATTACGAAATCGTCCGTGATGAAATGGAGTTTTCTCCTGAGGCAGGGGGTCGTGAAACGGATCCGATAAAGGGAAAACCACAGAGCAAAACACCTGCATTGGACCATTTCGGTCGAGATATGACTGCACTGGCGAGGGGCGGAAAACTGGATCCAGTTATTGGAAGAGACAAAGAGATAGAGAGAGTTGCTCAAATTCTTTCTCGCAGAAAAAAGAACAACCCTGTACTCATTGGTGAGCCTGGTGTGGGTAAAACTGCGATTGCTGAGGGCTTGGCCCTGAGAATTATCGGCAAGAAAGTCCCACGCATTTTGCTGAGCAAACGATTGGTCTCACTTGATCTGGCTGCATTAATAGCTGGCACCAAGTATCGTGGCCAATTTGAAGAAAGAATGAAGGCAGTTACCGCAGAACTTGAAAAGAACGATGATATCATTCTTTTCATAGATGAACTCCATACTATTGTGGGAGCCGGTGCAGCCAGTGGATCCATGGATGCCAGTAATATGTTCAAGCCAGCTCTCGCCAGGGGAGACTTGCAGTGCATTGGTGCTACCACACTTGATGAATTTAGAAAATATGTGGAAAAAGACGGCGCCTTGGAGCGTCGCTTCCAGAAAGTCATGGTAGAACCACCTTCAAGGAAAGAAACCCTGCTAATATTACACGGTTTGAAAGACCGCTATGAGGCTCACCATAATGTTCAATATAGTGATGAAGCCCTGGAATCATCCGTTTCTTACTCGAGTCGCTACATTCAAGATAAGTTTCATCCGGACAAAGCTATTGATGTCATGGATGAAGCAGGTGCCAGAGTGCATCTGGCCAATGTCGATATCCCTGATAATATTGTGCAGCTAGAGAATGATCTGGATAATCTCCGTATTAGAAAAGAAGATGTCGTTCGCAACCAGGAATTTGAATTGGCTGCATCTTTGAGAGATGATGAAAGAAATCTGACCAAAAAATTGGAAGAGGCCAACGAAGAGTGGAATACGGCCATGAAAATAGATCCTCCAGTTGTAAAAATCGCGGATATTGCTGCTGTTGTGTCTCTCATGACCAGCATTCCTATCCAGGATGTGGCTGAGAGCGAGGCTGAGCGGCTTCTGAAGCTTGAAGCTGAAATGACCAAGCATCTGGTAGGGCAGGAGCATGTCATCAAGGCCATGGCCAAAGCGCTGCGCCGTGCTCGCAGTGGATTTCGTGATCCCCGTAGACCTATTGGTTCATTTCTCTTCCTTGGACCCACAGGCGTTGGCAAGACAGAGTTAGCCAAAGTTTTAGCAAAGTATATCTATCAGAATGAGAAAGCCCTCATCAAAATGGATATGTCTGAATATTCAGAGCGTTTTAATGTGAGTCGCCTGATTGGTGCCCCTCCAGGTTATGTTGGATATGAAGAAGGTGGTACTCTCACAGAGGCTGTGCGTCGGAACCCTTATAGCGTAGTACTTTTTGATGAAATTGAGAAAGCACACCCAGAAGTCTATAATATGCTATTACAGATTATGGATGAGGGACAATTGACAGATAGTTTGGGTCATACTGTTGATTTTAAAAATTGTATCATGATTATGACTTCAAACCTTGGTATAAAGAATCTTACTCAGCCTGGAATCGGCTTTAATCGCAAAGATCATAAGGCCGTACTTGATGATCAACGCTCCAAGATCAACAAGGAGATGAAAGAGACCTTCAAACCTGAGTTTATTAATCGTTTAACTGACTCATTTGTCTTTAACTCATTGATACGTAAGGATTTAATCCATATCGTTGACTTAATTCTCGAGGATGTAAGCAATTATGCCAACGAAAAGAATGTCAAGATTAAGCTAAGTCCTGCGGCTAAGGCATTGATTGTTGATCAAGAGATTGAGGCAGAATATGGAGCTCGTCCCTTGAGACGGATTATCCAAAACTTGATTGAAGATAAGATTGCGGAAATGACCCTAAAGGGCGAAGTGAAAAAAGATTCTACTGTATCAGTCTCAGTCAAGAGCAAGGTGCTCACTTTTAAAGTAACTCAATCAACCAGAAAAAAGTCATCCAAGCCTGAGGCTTCACTGAATCACGAGTGAGATCAAGCTTGACCAAATTGAATCCAGTTATTGTAATCCCGGTCTATAACGGCCGGGATTCTGTTTTACGGCTGGTTCAGCAGATAAAAAGTATGGTTGACTATTCCATCATTGTTATAGACGATGGGTCAATCGATGGGACTGGGTCTGATGATTTTGTGGATGTGGCCTATTTGAAGCATCCTGAGAACAGGGGCAAGGGGGCTGCTTTGAAAACCGGACTGAATCTGGCAAAAGAAGCAGGTTTCAATAATGCGCTTACTCTGGATGCGGATGGTCAACATGATCCGAATGAAATCTCCAACATATTGACGGCTGCGCGTGAACATCCTGGTGCATTGGTGGTAGGTACGCGCAATTTGATTGCCAAGAGCATGCCTTTTCACCGTAAGCTCTCAAACAATATCACCAGTTTAATCTTATCATTAAGAACATCACATAGAGTGCGAGACAGTCAAGTAGGTTATCGCTGCTATCCATTGAGTGATAGTCGACTATGGGATTCTATTGAAGACGGGTTCCAGTTCGAGTCAGCCGTGTTTTTTAATGCAGCCAAGCTGAGAATCCTCTTAGTCTGGCAGCCCATCCCGGTTATATATGGGTCGGAGGAGAGTCACATGCATCTTCTCAAGGACACATTACGTTTTATCAGAACCATTTTCAGGAGTTTTAAGTGGTAGAATCAGTTCTTCAATTCTTTCAAGAGTTTATACAGGATCCGCGTTGGATCACCTTTCTATTAGCTATGACGCCCATAGGGGAACTCAGAGTGGCCTTGCCATGGGGCATAACTTTTGGTGAGATGTCATGGTACGATGCCTATATGTGGGCTGTGGCTGGAAATTTTTTGATTTCCATTCCAATTCTCTTCCTTTTAGGCCCAATATCTAACTTCTTAATGCGTTGGTCCCTCGGTGAGAGGTTCTTTAACTGGTTATTTGCCAGAACACGTCGAAAAGGGAAGATGATAGAAACCTGGGAATTTCTGGGTTTGGTTATCTTTGTAGGTATCCCATTGCCTGTAACGGGTGCCTGGACAGGTGCAGCAGCAGCGTTTCTATTTGGCTTGTCATACAGAAAATCTTTTCTGGCCATCTTCACTGGACTCATTATGAGTGCTACGATTGTCACGATTATAACCACGACAGGAGTGAAACTGCTCGGATAACCCTGCACAACTGGAAATCCACAATTATCCTTTTGCTAACAGGGTTTGAGAATGATATACTATCGCGCTTTTAGGGCATTTCGGGGTGTAGCGCAGCCCGGTAGCGCGCTTCGTTCGGGACGAAGAGGTCGGAGGTTCAAATCCTCTCACCCCGACAGGAGAATTTTTACAGCGCGGATTTGAATCCGCGTTTTTTATTTAAAAGAGGTAGAGTATGGCTGAACGGTATCCATTTGATCAGATTGAAGCGAAGTGGCAGAAATATTGGGATGAGAATAAGACCTTTAAGGCGCTTGACCATCACACAGAAAAACCCAAATATTATATTTTAGATATGTTTCCTTATCCATCAGGTGCTGGTCTTCATGTCGGTCATCCTGAAGGATATACAGCCACAGATATCCTTGCCAGATACAAACGGATGCGAGGTTTCAACGTGCTTCACCCAATGGGCTGGGATGCATTTGGTTTACCAGCAGAACAATACGCCATTGAGACAGGGACACCTCCAGCGATAAAAACAGCTGAGAATATTGCAACCTTCAAGCGTCAGATTCAATCCCTGGGTTTTTCATATGATTGGGACCGTGAGGTAAACACCACCGATGAAGCTTACTATAAGTGGACACAATGGATATTTCTCCAGCTATACAAAAAGGGGTTGGCTTACGAGGCAGAAGTAGCTGTTAACTGGTGCCCAGAACTGGCAACAGTCCTCGCTAACGAGGAAGTTATTAATGGCAAATCTGAACGAGGCGGCCATCCTGTCATAAGAAAGCCCATGCGCCAATGGATGTTAAAGATTACTGAATATGCAGAGCGTTTGCTATCAGATCTCGATGATCTGGATTGGTCAGAGTCCATCAAAGACATGCAGCGCAATTGGATTGGTAAGAGTGAAGGGGCAGAGGTCACATTTCCTGTTGATGGTCATGACTTATCCCTGGAAGTGTTCACTACGCGTCCAGATACCCTGTTTGGTGCCACATATATGGTTATGGCGCCTGAACATCCCTATGTGAAAGAAATCACCGTCTCAGGGCAACAGGCTGAGGTGGAAGCATATGCAGTTAAAGCCGGATATAAAAGTGATCTGGATAGAACCGAGCTCGCGAAGGACAAATCGGGAGTGTTTACGGGTGCATATGCTGTGAATCCCGTTAATGATGAGCTAATTCCAATTTGGGTTAGTGATTATGTATTAATGAGTTATGGTACTGGAGCCATCATGGCTGTACCAGCCCATGATACACGAGATTACGAGTTTGCTAAAACCTTTGATCTGCCAATTCGAGAGGTCGTATCTGGTGGAGATATCAGCACAGAAGCGTTTACCCAGATAGAAGATGGATTTATGATCAACTCTGCCACAGCAGATGGTAGTTTCTCGATTAATGACCTGAAACCTTCAGAAGCGATAACTAAAACCGGTGATTGGTTGGAGTCCACAGGCAAAGGTCATGTTACGGTTAACTATAAACTGAGGGATTGGCTATTCTCGAGGCAGAGATATTGGGGAGAACCTATCCCAATCCTACATGGTGACAACGATGTTATACCGCTGTCAGACAGTGACTTACCACTTACACTTCCAGTTCTCGAGCGCATTAAACCATCAGGCACAGGGGAAAGCCCCTTAGCCAACGCTAAGGAGTGGTTAAACGTCGTTGACCCGTCATCCGGAAAGGTGTATGTGAGAGAAACCAACACCATGCCTCAATGGGCAGGGTCTTGCTGGTACTATTTAAGATTCATCGATCCACACAATCATGATCAAGCCTGGGATTTAGAGAAAGAGAAGTACTGGATGCCGGTAGATCTGTATGTTGGTGGGGCTGAACATGCTGTGCTGCATTTGTTGTACGCAAGGTTCTGGCATAAGGTATTATTCGATTTAGGGTATGTTTCAACTCGTGAACCATTCCAAAAATTGGTAAACCAGGGTATGATTCTGGGGATGGATGGTGAAAAGATGTCCAAATCCCGTGGTAATGTGATCAACCCCGATGAGGTTGTGGCGCAATATGGCGCAGATACCATGCGATTGTATGAAATGTTTATGGGTCCCTTAGAACGCTCTAAACCCTGGAATACCAGTGGTATAGAAGGTGTTTATCGCTTTTTAAACCGTCTGTGGAGGCATTTTATAAATGATGAAGGGCAAATCACTGAATTAAGCGACGCACAACCTTCCAACGAGACCTTAACCTTAATGCATGCCAGCATTAAAAAGGTTGGTAATGACCTAGAAGGCTTGGCTTTCAATACAGGAATATCACAATTAATGGTTTTTTCCAACCATTTACGTGCTTTAGATGAGGTACCAAGGGTCGCACTGGAAGTATTTCTCAAGCTCTTAAATCCTTTTTCACCTCATATTGCTGAAGAAATGTGGCATCTATTGGGCGAGAAGAACGAATTAGCCTATACCGAGTGGCCAGAATATGATGAGAAACTCCTGGTAAAAGACCTGGTAAAGCTCGCTGTCCAAGTCAACGGAAAGGTTAGAGCCCAGATAGAGGTGGAAGTTGATTCTGACAAAGATAGCATCCTTAAACTGGCGCACGATCAGAAATCAGTGCAGCAACATACAGAAGGCAAGACGATTATTAAGGAAATTGTGGTACCGAATAGAATTGTAAATATCGTCGTAAAGTAAAAGAATATTAAGGATTAACGTAAGAAGGGTAGAGATGCCCTTTTTACATATTATCATCACTCGACATAATATATATTAACATGGTATTATGATAAATCTTGAATTACAGCCATTTCTATCCATTTCTCGTATTCTGGATCCACCTTGTCGATCCTGGTAGTAATTATTTCAGGTATATCATAACTATGATTCGTTTTAATGTACTGCATCAACACACCCGCACGTTTTTGTGTGGTTTTAAATTGAAGTATCAATTCCTGAGCCTTTTCTAATTGACCATGCCATTCATAATAGCTGGTGACGTCGGGAATGATTTGAACGCAAGCCGCCAGATGTTTTGAAATAACTCCCCTGGCAAGTGTACTGGCAATATTTGCGTCGTCTATTGTTGTCGTAACAATGCAACATGATTGGCTCATAAATGTTTCTCCATCTATTTGCATGAGATATGCACGTTTTGATTGCTCAATAAACCGGACTGCAGCTCAGAAACGATTTGAACAGAACAATGCTATTTCTTATGGGAATATAATATTGCCATGACTTAGGCCGCTGTTTATATTCGCCGCGCTTTAAGCTTTTTGCCGGGTGGTGAAATGGTATCACTAAGGTCTCTGGTTCCTTCATTGGGGGTTCGAATCCTCCCCCGGCAACGT
>JABIFX010000241.1 GCA_018650445.1 Fidelibacterota bacterium | reverse complement strand
AGAAATTGGCGCGCTTAAAAGCGAGCTCCTTAATCAAGGAGCATATTTTGCCAGTTTGTCGGGTAGTGGCTCGACTGTGTATGGCATCTTTGACAGCCTTGATCAAGCAAAGGCTGCTCAATCGTTTTTTATAAACCGTTACCATACCCAGATCACCCTCCCCGTCATCTAAATATTGCCTTCCGGGATCGTTCAATGGTAGGACACCAGCTTTTGGAGCTGGTCATGGGGGTTCGAATCCTCCTCCCGGAACACTTTCTATTTCAAGTCAATATGTACCTGGTCCCTGACAAAAGTCAGAACTGGGACGACTTGTATAGTTACTTACCAAAAACGCAAACCAACAAACGGAAATCGAGCGAATGAAACCAAAATTTTTTTGTGGCCGGTCCAACCCAGCGTTCGGACAGGCTGTCGCCAAGTATCTGGATATTGAATTAGGGAGTATGACAATTAAGCCATTTAGCGATGGTGAGTTGTGGATCCGCTTTGATGAGAATATTCGCGGTGAGGATGTCTTTATAATTCAGAGCACCAATCCGCCTGATACCAACATGATTGAGTTGTTGTTAATGTTGGATGCAGCCAAGCGAGCATCTGCGCGACGAGTCACCGCTGTAATTCCATACTATGGTTATGCGAGACAGGATCGTAAAGA
The DNA here is from genome assembly GCA_018650445.1 of Fidelibacterota bacterium. Lineage (GTDB taxonomy): Bacteria > Fidelibacterota > UBA8477 > UBA8477 > JABMPR01 > JABMPR01. The sequence goes on along the minus strand of JABIFX010000241.1, from coordinate 28,223 downwards.
TCAGCCGCGTGTCCCCATTAGTGCCAAATTGTTTGCTGATCTCATTCAAACTGCTGGAGCCGACCGTGTGGTCTCAATGGATTTACACAGTAGCCAGATCCAGGGTTACTTCAACATCCCTTTTGATCACCTTTACTCAAAGAAGGTTTTGGTCGGTGCGATTAAGAGTCTTGGTCTGGATAATATGGTTGTGCTGGCACCTGATATTGGCTCTGTACCCATGTCACGTTCCTATGCAAAACTACTCGATGCCAGCCTGGCGATTATTGACAAACGTCGACCAGCGCATAACAAGGCCGAGGTCATGCATTTGATTGGTAAGGTTGGTGCTAAAAATGTGCTCATCATGGATGATATGGTTGATACTGCCGGTACCATGGTTGCAGCGGCAAAAAAGGCTCGCGCAATGGGAGCGCTTTCAGTGAATGCTGCAGTTACACATGGTGTTCTTTCAGGTCCGGCCATCAGACGCTTAATTAAGGCTCCTATCGACCGCATTCTGATAACAGACACTATCAAAATCGAGCCGAAGAAGCGTATGGACAAACTGATACCCATTAGCGTGGCTCCCGTTTTTGGAGAAGCGATACAGCGGATTCATAATGAAGAATCAATCAGTGTTTTATTTGATATTTAGTATAAAGAGATAAAGGAAGTAAAAATGGCTCAAGCAAAGAAAAAAGAACGTTTTGAATTGCAGATTGAGCAGAGAAGTGAATTTGGTCGGAGAGCTGCAAAAGCACTCCGCAAGGAAGGCTATATCCCCGTGAATTTCTATTCCGGTGGTGATGAAGCTCAGTCCTATGTCATGACCGATACACATCTGCGCGAAGCATTTCACTCAAAAGAACAAATTTTTAACATCACTATTGACGGCGAACCACGCCGGGCCATGGTGAAAGATGTCCAGTGGCACCCTGTAACTGATAAAATCCTGCATGTGGATTTCTTCGGTGTACGTCTTCGTGACATCATTGAGATTCCTGTGGCTGTTATTGCCAACGGTCTTGCACTTGGAGTCCAAGAAGGTGGTGTTCTCCAGCAGCCCATCCACGAAGTTGTGGTCCGCTGTAAGGGTGAGGATGTACCAGATTCAATTGAAGTAGATGTATCTGACTTGAATATCGGTGATGGTATCCATGCCAGTGATATCCAGAGTGATGAATATGAAGTACTCATTGCTGAGGAAATCACCATTATTTCTGTTGTACTACCTCAGAAAATGGAAGAAGCTGTTGTTGAAGTTGATGAGGATGATCTGGAATTCGAGGATGAAGAAGGATCAGAATCAGAAGACGGTGAGAAAAAAGAATCTGAAACAGATAGTGAAGAAAAATAATCGATAGCAAAGAGACGTATTTGTGCTGCGAGCAATCATTGGCCTTGGAAACCCCGGAGATCGGTATGCTAAAACCCGACACAATGCTGGGTTTATGGTTATTGATGAACTTGCCCAGCGCTGGCAAGTCAACTTCAAGCCAGGCAAAGGCAATTATGTGTTCGCTAAAAGCACACAGCAGGATGCAATCCTGATGAAGCCAACCACCTATATGAATAATAGTGGTCAGGCAGTACGTCATTTGATCGATTATTTCAAAATCGAGATAGAAGACTGTATGATCGTTTTTGATGACCTTGACATTCTCTTTCCGGAATTGCGTCTGCGCAAGCAGGGTGGAGCTGGTACTCATAGAGGGATGCAATCTGTCATCCAATATCTGAACGACACAAACTTCCCGCGTACTCGCATGGGCATTGGTGGCGATCAGGGTCGACGACTTTCTGAAGATTTTGTATTGGAGAATTATTCTAAAGATGATTTAAATGTTCTCCCCGAGCAATTGGGTAAAGCAGCTGATGCGCTTGAATATTGGCTGAAGGACGATATTGATAACACAATGAATCGCTTCAATATCAATCCCCGTAAAGCTCAGGCTGAGGATTTAGAGGAGGAAAATTAATATGAGTGAAATGATGATCTGGGTTCCCGTATCGGGAATTGTTGCCTTAGCGTTTGCGTTTTGGAAAACAGGCTGGATCAATAAGCAGGATGAAGGTTCTGACAAGATGAAACTTATCGGTAAGCATATTGCTGATGGTGCTATGGCCTTCCTGAAAGCTGAATATCGCGTACTGGCAATATTTATTGTCGCCGTCGCCATCCTGTTGGGCTTTGCCAACAGAGGCGAAGGCATGAGATACCTTGTAGCTGTTTCATTTGTTGTGGGAGCCCTGGCCTCAGGGCTGGCTGGCTTCCTGGGTATGCGCGTTGCAACCAAAGCTAATTATCGCACGTCACAAGCAGCCCGTACTGGTCTGGCTAAAGCCCTGGGAGTTGCCTTTGCTGGTGGCTCTGTCATGGGTTTGAGCGTTGTGGGATTGGGTGTGATTGGCCTGGGTGGTCTGTTCCTGGTCTATAGAGAGATCTTTACAGATTTGAGCATGGTGATGTCTGTTCTTTCCGGTTTTTCACTGGGAGCAAGCTCCATTGCACTCTTTGCCCGCGTCGGTGGTGGTATTTATACCAAGGCGGCTGATGTTGGTGCTGACCTGGTTGGAAAAGTCGAAGCCGGTATTCCTGAGGATCATCCTCTGAACCCTGCAACTATTGCTGATAATGTTGGTGACAACGTTGGTGATGTTGCTGGAATGGGTGCCGATCTATTTGAATCCTATGTAGGCTCTATTGTTGGTTCAATGGTATTAGGAGCTACAATATTGGTAAGTGGCGCTCTTGCTCCTGAATTTGTTTTTCTACCACTACTCATTGCTGCTGCTGGTATCCTGGTTTCTATCATAGGTACTTTCATGGTTTCAGTGAAAGATGGTGGGGATCCACAAAAGGGTCTCAATATTGGTGAATTTGGTTCATCAGGTATTATGGTAGTGGTTATGTTTTTTATGATCACCATGCTACTTCCAAGCACATTCACACTGGGTGGTGTTGAATACACCAGTTATGGTGTGTTCTGGGCCAGTACCATTGGTCTGGCTGCTGGTCTTGGTATCGGTTTTATCACTGAGCATTATACAGGAACCAATTCTGGTCCTGTAAACTCCATTGTGACTCAATCAGCTACTGGTCCTGCCACGAACCTGATTGCCGGTCTGGGTGTAGGAATGCAATCAACAGCCGTTCCTGTGCTGATTATCGCAGCCAGTATTATGGCAGCTTATGAATTTGCAGGTCTCTATGGTATTGCCATGGCAGCCCTGGGAATGTTGGCCAACACTGGAATGCAATTAGCCATCGATGCCTATGGTCCTATCGCTGATAACGCTGGCGGTATTGCCGAAATGGCTCAACTGCCACCAGAAGTGCGCAAACGTACCGATAAGCTGGATGCCGTTGGTAATACAACAGCAGCTGTTGGTAAGGGTTTCGCAATCGGCTCTGCTGCTCTGACTGCTCTAGCTCTGTTTGCTGCTTTTCGCACTACCGTGGAAGTCATTCGCGGAGGAGCCCCAATGAATATTAGTATTACTGATCCGACTGTAATGGCCGGTCTGTTTGTTGGCGGAATGCTACCCTTTGTCTTCTCATCAATGGCCATGGGTGCTGTTGGTCGAGCTGCAATGGCCATGATTGAAGAAGTGCGTCGTCAGTTTAAAACAATCCCTGAACTTGCTGCAGCTCTGGTTGTAATGAAAAAGTATGAAGAAGGTCAGGAAATGTCTGCTGATGACCAGAAGACTTTTGATGCTGCTGATGGCAAAGCCGAATATGGAAAATGTGTAACCATTTCCACTGAAGCAGCTATTAAAGAAATGATGATGCCGGGTCTGTTAGCCATTCTGACGCCCGTTGTTGTTGGATATATATTTGGTGCTGAAGCTCTAGGCGGTTTATTGGCTGGTGTGACAGTAACAGGTGTTCTTATGGCCATTTTCCAGTCAAATGCTGGTGGTGCCTGGGACAATGCAAAAAAAATGGTAGAGGACGGAGTTGAAATTAACGGAACTAAATATGGAAAAGGTTCCGAAGTTCATAAAGCTGCCGTTGTCGGTGATACCGTAGGTGATCCCTTCAAGGATACCTCAGGACCATCACTGAATATTTTGATAAAATTAATGTCGGTTGTATCACTGGTAATTGCACCACTGATTGCAACCATAGGTCTATAAGGAGGTTCGCTCTTGAAAAAGTATGAGTGCCTTTATATTGTAAATATCAACTTTGATAGTGAAGGAATCTCCGCCGTTGTTGGAAGAGTGGAAGAAGTCCTAAAGAACGTAGGTGGTGAGCTTGCAAATACCCAACATTGGGGCAAACGCAAACTGGCTTACGCTATCGATAAAGAACGCTATGGAAATTATGTTTTAATGCATTTTCAAGGCGAAAACCCAGATATCTCAGAACTCGCACGTGAGTTTGAAATTGAATCAGGTGTACTTCATTACATGACAATCCGGTTAGATGAATTTCCTGATTTCGAGACACTGGCTGTTCCACAGGCTTTTGAAGCTGAACGTGGAAGACGTCCTGGTGGCAGAGATTCTAGAGATTCAAGGGACGGTCACAGACCAAGACGCTATGAAGAGAAAGAAGCTGCAGCACCCACACCGGCTGCTGAGGCCTCTGATGAAGTAGTTGAAGAAGTGGCTGAAGAAGTTGCAGTTAAAGCAACTGAAGAAAAACCTGAAACAGCCGAGGTGATTGAAGAGACACCGGTTGAAGTTGCTGAGGAAGTAGCTGAAGAAGTTGCCGAGGAAGTTGAAGTGGCTGAAGAGCCTGCAGCTCCTGAAGCAGAAGTTGAAGACTCCGCTGACGAAACACCTGAAGAAGAAGCTGAAAAGCCTGCTGACGCAGAGTAATCGGCCGGATTAGAGAAAGAGAGTATTCTATATGAAAATGTTTACCTATAGAAAAAAGATTTGCAAATTCTGTGAAAACAAGAAAATGGAAATTGATTATAAAACCCCCTCTATGCTACGTCGCTTCGTGACAGAGCAGGGCAAAATTTTACCTCGTCGAATTACAGGTACTTGCTCTTTGCATCAAAGAGGGCTGGTAACAGCTATCAAACGTGCACGGAATATTGCTTTATTGGCATATACCAATGACGTAAAGAACGCCTAAGAGAGAGGATCTGATCATGAAAGTAATTCTACGTGAAGATATCGAATCCCTGGGTCTGGCTGGCGAAACCGTCAATGTAAAGAATGGCTTTGCCCGCAATTACCTTATTCCACAAAAAATGGCCTATCCGGCTACCCGCAGTTTCTCTCGTGTGTTTGAAGAAGAGAAGAAATTAAAGGATAATCGCAATGCTCGTGCTACAGCACAAGCTGAGCAACTGGCTGCCAAGCTTGGAAACCTTTCCCTGGAAACCTCAGTGAAGGTTGGTGAAGAAGATAAGGTTTTTGGTGCTGTAACTGCTGCTGATATAGCAGAACTTTTGGCCGGCAAGGGCTATGAGATTGACAAGCGTGATATCCTGCTTGAGGAACCCCTCAAGGCCTTGGGCATCTATAATGTCCCAGTAAAGGTGGCTACCGATATCAAAGCTGAAGTCAAAGTCTGGGTTATCAAAGAATAAGCTGATTTTCCGACTGTTTTTGATGGGGTGAAAGTGATGGTTGTTATCTCAACTTTCATTTTCACCCCGTTTTTATTTATAGAGACCACGAATTGATATATAAGATTGCATCAATTGAAACGATTTTCATTTCATATTTTTAATACACGAGAAGCCTACTTCATGGTGGCCTCAAGCATGTTTCTTGGTTTGTTTGTAGGTCTCAGCCTCCAGAGTATGATATCTGGAATGGAGAACACTGCATTCCTCGATCGGCTTATCATGTTTCTTGGTGAAGTAGCTATACTTGTCCCGCCACTCTTCATTTTACGCCAACGCAAAATAGCCCTCCTCGATGTATTACCCCTCCAGAAGGTGTCATCTATTACTATTGTCATGTCTGTTCTGTTAATCGCCGGAGTGATTGGTTTGGTCTCAGTGTTTGAGGTTCTCATTTTACCCTTTTTCCCAATACCAGATTTTCTTCAGCAAATGGATGAAACCCTATTTGATGGTGGCGTCCTGGCTAATGTGATCCTGATTACTGCAGCAGTCCTGGTGGCTCCCTTTGTTGAAGAATTTTTGTTCAGGGGGCTCCTTCAGCAAAGTCTGTTTTATCATTTTGGATCAGTGGTTCCAGCCATGGTCATACCAACTATTATTTTTGCCCTCTTCCATGTGGGATATCTCTTCTACTTTCCAGCTATGGTGGAACTTATTGCCTTGGGATTATTGCTAGCATGGCTCATGGTTAAGACGGGTAATATTCTTATTCCCATGCTCACACATGCCTTGTTTAATTTTTCAGCATTTTCAGGGTTGTTGCTGGATCTGGATGAAGAGACAGCTACCCTGGCTGATCTGGGGTGGACCTGGATCATCGTTTCCGCAATCCTTTTTGTTGTAGGCTGGGTATATTTTAAAAGTATGAAAACCGTGGTTTGCGCGGAAGTCTATTTGATTCCGTTGCCCCATGAAGTGGAACCGTAAAATGATGGATTTAAGTAAAATTCTGGCTATTGGAATGGGTGGCTTCCTAGGAGCAATTGGACGTTACTGGATCAGTGGTCTTGCTCAACGACTTGGTGATCGATTTCCCTATGGAACGCTATCAGTAAACCTCTTGGGAAGTTTTATTCTGGGTCTCTTTGCCACGCTCTTCCTGGAGAAGATGATCGTGAACCAGGAGCTGAGATTGTTCTTACTGATTGGATTATTAGGGGCATTTACCACCTATTCAACCTTTTCATTGGAGACACTCAATCTTATGCGAAGTGGGGAATGGATGTTTGCCGGTTTAAATATTCTGGCCAATGTTGTGGGGACACTAATTGCTGTTTGGGCTGGAGTAAGTATCGCTAAATTGTGGTGACCAAAAAATTGGGAGCTAACATGAATGAAGATTACACAGGACAGAAACTGTGCATATTTATTGGAGAAGATGATAAATATGACGGTCGAGCTTTGTATGAACTCCTCCTTGAGATAGCACTGGAGAATGGATTATCCGGCGGTACTGTCATTCGTGGCAGAGAAGGTTTTGGAGCACATGGTGAGATTCATTCAATGAAAATACTACGTCTGTCCGAAAATTTGCCTTTGATACTGGAGTTTGTAGGACGAAACCATAAAATTGATGCCTATCTTGATCAAATCAAGCCCATGCTCAGTGAAGGGCTGGTTACCAAGACAGATGTTCAGATAAATAAGTTCAGGAAAGATAACGATCTTTAATATTCTGGCTAATATATAGATGAACACTTATTGTTGTTTGGGCTGGGGTTAGCATCGCTACATTACAGTGATCAAGACAGGATTACTTTATGCATGAAGATTACTTAGGACAAAAACTCTGCATTTTTATCAGTAAAAACGATAAGTATGAAGGGATAATCCTATATGAGCTGCTTTTAGAGATTGCTTTCAACAGCCGTTTGTCAGGTGGTACCGCCACCATCGGGAATAAAGGTTTCTTTGGAGCTCAAGATGAATCCACAAAGTTAAAGATCCTTCGATCCTCCGAAAACTTACCTGTGGTGTTGGAGTTTCAGGGCCGGGAAAGTCGAATCAGCAGATATATCGAACGTGTTCAGCCTATGATAAAAGATGGCCTTCTAACCAGAACAGATGTCCGTATTACCAAGTTCAACTCCACAGATGAAGATGCTGCTGATATTGAGGATCAGAAAAACGAGGATCAGTCACAGATATTTAAAGAAGATGTTGAAGTGAGGGACATCCCAGATTTGCAAGCAGAAAGCCAGGATCAGACAATTGAAGAAGTCGTCGTTGATACTCCTGAACCTCATATTAAAACTCCCTCTTTGGATGATGTACACACTTCTGAACCTACAGTGGCCGACTCGGGGAAAAGTCCTGAAGATGAGGTTAAAGAGGACCCTGATCCCCATGCTGAAAGGGATTCAATTGATGAAGGGGAGGAAGACGAGAAAGAAACTCCAGATTTTGATTTTATAGACGATGATCAAATTGATGGTGGAGCTGAGGATGATGTTCTTGAAACTGAAAGTGACTCAATTATTGACGAGGAAGATGATGAAGACTCTCCAGTTTTACAATTGACAGATCTGAGTGAAACGCAGACTGAAGATAGTAGTGAGAACAATCTCGAAATGGATGACACGGACAAAACCCCGGGAGATACATCTAATAAAACTGAATTTGCAGAATCACAGACGGAAGATGATATTGATAAGCTATTTGACGAGACCAACGAGAAGTTTGAAAGCAGCTTTGATGATATGCTTAAACAGGCAGGTAATGCCGATGTGGGTGAAACCGATATAGATACTGAGGATGAAAATTCAATAGGTAAAAAGCCCAATGATCCATCTAATGATGGTAACGGTGATAGTGATAGTGCCAAGGCTAGTTCGGAGACCTATGATTATGATAAGGATCACATAGAAGAGGACATGTTAAACTATTTTTCATCATTATTTAAGAAGTAAGTAAACTAAAGGAGATAAACATGAAAAAGTTAATGACACTACTTGTGGCTTTGGGACTCATGGGAATGCTAAACCTTGCATATGGGCAGACTACCTACTCCACATCAAGGGCATCTGGAACCATCATGATTTCCGGATCTGGAACCTACCAGACTGACCTAAGTCAAGATTTAAGAGCCTCCGTCTGGGGCATTAACACTGACCTCGCACTCTTTCTGTTTCCTCAGTTTGCGGCTGGAATTGATCTCGGTTATGTGAAATCCATGCAAGAGTGGGGTGACGAGGATGATCCGGATGTAGAGGAAGGCGTTACGATGTCTCTGGGACCCAGAGTCTATTTCTTTTTTGGTGGCAAGAAGAGTGAGCTAACCCCCTTTGTCAAGGGTGGAGCCAACTATCTTGTTAATAAATCACTCTATAATGATGAAGAACAATTTAGAGATGAATCTGAACTAGGTCTCGTTGCAAGCGCAGGTCTCCTTTTAAACCTGGCCAAAAATGTGGGTCTCACTGTTGAAGCTGAATACAATTTTGAAAAAGGTACTGATGTTGATGATATCGATACCCAACAGCTTCTTATTAAATTTGGTATTCGCTCCTTTCTAGGAGAATAATAAACACTCCTGATCCAGAGAGTGAATATATTGATGGCTGGTGACCACATCACGTGATCATCAGCCATTTTTAATATCTCGGGGTAAACGAAATGATATCCAGTTTTAAAGCGCTGCATCAATTGGTTAAAGGGGCTACGCCCAAGCGAGTCGCCCTGGTTGCGGCCGAGGATCCCATTCTCATTCAAGCCGCCACTAGAGCCCAACAAGAAGGTCTTGCTCGTTTTATCCTTTTTGGGGATTCACGCAAGATTGAATCCCTAATTCCCCCAGGTGCCACCCGCTTTGAAATCGTTGATAGCCAAAATCCTGCCGTCGATGCCATCAAGTATATCCATGCTGATAAAGCTGATTTACTAATGAAGGGAAAAATCCAGACAGGAGATTTACTGCGAGCTATTCTGGATCGGGAGATGGGTCTGCGACAAGGTGAACTTTTAAATCATATTGCCGTCATCGAGTCTCCCCATTATCATAAACTTCTATTTATCAGTGATGGAGGTATAAATCTTCATCTTGATGAGCATGTTTACCAGCAAATGGTGGTGAATATCACCCAATATCTCAAGTTGTTAGGGATTAAAAGACCCCATTTTGGAATGATGACTCTGGTTGAGACGGTAAGTGAGAAAATTCCAGAGACAATTATAGCCCAAAAGGTAGTTGAAGCTTTGTCAAAAACGGTCTCGATTGAAGGACCCATTGCACCCGATGTGGCACTGTCCCGAGAGGCAGCCACAAAAAAGGGAATAAACTCGGAAATCGCAGGTGAAATTGATGTCTTTCTTATGCCCAATGCAACAGCTGCAAATCATCTCGTGAAGGGGCTATCAGCACTTGGGGGGTGCAAAGTTGGAGGAGTAATTGTTGGAGCCAGCGTTCCGGTTATTCTGTTAAGTCGCTCAGACGATGCAGAGTCAAAATATCGATCAATTCTACTAGGGTTGGTTTAGCCCTTTCCCCTCAGACCTGAATTGCTTGATCGCCTCATCACTTAGGGAATGTTTGGACATTTCCATAAGCGTTGAATAGGGTAATGTGAGGTGCTGTGCTCCGGCTGAAAATGCCCGGATCGCTTCGTCAGGTGATTTTAAGCTGGCGGCAAGAAGCCTGGTTTGACTGTCTTTCAAGATTTCAGCAATATCCTCAACCAACTTGAGACCATCACCCATGAGTCGCATCGCTCGATTCACATAGACTGCCAGGTATTGAGCCCCAGCCTCTCGAGCAATCAGGGCTTGTGAAGTAGAATATATTGCTGTAGGGCAACAAGCCATACGAGAAGACAGCTCTGAACACAATCGAAAGCCAAGATCAGAAGGTGGAAGCTTAACCACCAACTGTTTTTCAAGAATCTCCAATGCTTCATGCGCCTCTGCCAGAGATGCATCTAAAGAGTTCGCCGTGAGTTGATAAAAGATTGGACCTTTGCTCAGCAGCTTGAGAGATTTAAGTAATTCTGATGTTTTCATATCTGATTGAGCAAGAAGCAAGGGGTTGGTGGTGATGCCCCTAACCCAACCTAGTTCCACAGCAGTTTTAACATGAGTTAGGTTTGCAGAATCTATAAATATGGACATGTCATCTCTTTTCACCTCTTCTCGTCTCATTTCATTTTTGTTGGACGGTCTAATTTTTCATTATAGAGACCCAAATCAAAATATTATTTGATCTGCTGTACCGATTACATTCCACGCATGCAAATCACAAACCCACAGCAGATTCATACCCGCAATACCATATTCAATGCTGCCGGTGAAGGACTGTGGGGTTTTGCTATGGCGTTTCATAACATGAATTCAGTCATACCAATGTTTCTCGCTCAGATGGGGGCATCAGCGTTTGTTCTCGGATTGATTCCTGGTGGCTTCATCTTATTGGTTGCCCTACCACAACTACTCTCTGCTTACCTATTTCATCAATCCCCTCATATCAAGAAATTGAATATCGGGTTGCACTTTGCAATGGCTCCCATTGCCTTCCTGATTGGTATGGCGTTCTACTATTTTGAGTTTGTCGGACAAACCGGAATTATGGTTTACTTGATTTTGTGGGTGATCTGGTCTCTTAGTGTGGGTTTTCTGGTCCCGGTGTGGGCTGATTTTTTAGCATCAGTGACAGTAGCTAGTCGCCGAGGAAGATTTTTTGGTATCACCTTCACAGTCAATGCGATAATGGGAATGATCGGTGGCTATGTTCTCAAGGAAGTGCTGTCTATGGACTCCTTGAGCTTCCCCAGTAATTTTGGAGCAGCATTTCTCATCATGACAACAGCCATCCTGATAGGAAACATTTTTTTCTTCTTTATTAAAGTCATTCATCCTCCGACTCCGAAAAAAGAGCAAGTAGATCACTGGTGGCAGCGCTTAAAAACTATTTATATCCAGGATAGAAATTTCCGGAACTACATTTACAGTCGAGCATTGGCAGCCGCCACGATGATGCCTCTGGCTTTTTATGGTGTGGATTTACAAGACAGGTTTGATCTACCATTGAGTTCTGCGGGCACCTTCACCTTCTTTTTGGTTGTGGGTCAGGCCATCTTCAATATTGTTTTTGGATACATCGGTGACATTTATGGTCGCAAGATGGCCATTGGTGGGTTCTTTCTTGGTCATTTTTTAGCAGGTATCACCGCAATTCTGGCCACAGAACCATGGATGGCGTATCTCACTTTTGTATTTGTTGGGATGGGCTTTGGTGCCGGTCAATCATCATTTATGGTATTTGTCTATGAGTTTGCAGGTGAGCTGGGTGACCGAAAACTCTATTACGCAGCACTGGATACCGCAGTGGCGCCTGTTATCATTGTATATATATCGATTGCCGGTCTGATAGTTGAGACATTTGGGACAATTCCTCTATATGCACTTAGCTTGGCATTTGTTATCACTGGATTGCTGGTTTTTATATACAAAGTAGAAGCACCAACAACTTCCTGAGCTTATGATCCTGAAGCTGATTTATCAGATCTGGTAGATAGCCTTTTCTGGGATTCTAGTCTTTAGCTTTGTACAGAATCTGACAGCTCGAGCAATAATGGGTCCCCCGTTGTCCAACAGAAATTTTAGTTATTGGAGTATTGCAGATGAGACAAGGTTCATCTTTGCGTCCATAAACCTGCAAAGCCGCTTGATAGGTCCCACTTTGATTATCCCCATGACTAAAATTGAGAACGGTGGTTCCCTGGGCTTCGATACTGGCTGAGAGAATAGACTGGATGGCAGAATGGAGACTACTGGCACGATCCTTTGGTATGGTAGAGGCAATACTTAAGGGCTGAATACCTGATTGAAAGAGCGCTTCATCCACATAGATATTCCCCAGACCCGCCAGGAAAGTTTGATCTAGCAGAAGCGGTTTTATCAAACGGTTTTTCCCCTGCAACATTTTATAGAATTCATCTGGAGTGAACTGATCACCGAGGGGTTCTGGTCCGATATGAGCTAAAGTCTCTATTGGGTCATCGGTATAAACCATGCGACCAAATTTCCGGGTATCCTGAAAGTAAAGACTATTCCCTGACTCAAAGTGCAGGATGACTGTGACATGCTTTTCTGGAAAAATGGGTGTGAGTTTCCCTGTCATCCGCAAATGAACTAACAGAGCACCCATATCCAACTTAATGATGATATATTTTGCCCGACGACTCACTCCTGTAATCGATTTGCCCACAATGGATTCATACGGGTCCTCAGCCACAAGTGCTTTTTCCCAGGGTACTTCCAGATCCATTATGGACTCACCCACGATAGTATTTTGCAAACCGCGAACAACGGTCTCTACTTCAGGAAGTTCAGGCACAGCTGACTAGGCTTTGAGTACAATACTGATGGGGCAGTGATCGGAACCCGTGATATTGGGATGAATTCGAGAGGCATCCACAAGGTCTGCGATTTTTTCACTCACCAGAAAGTAATCAATTCTCCAGCCCACATTATTTACACGCGCATTGGAACGGAAGCTCCACCAGGAATAATAACCTTTGGCCCCGGGGTGTTCCTGTCGAAAAGTATCAACAAACCCAGTATCCAGATAGCGATCAACCCAAACACGCTCTTCAGGGAGAAATCCAGAAGTCTTTTCGTTGGGTTTTGGTCGGGCCAGGTCAATATCAGTATGAGCAGTATTAAAATCTCCCACGATGATCACAGGTTTGATTTTATCCCTTTCCCTGATATGCTCTTGCAGAGCACCATAAAATCGCAATTTATAATCGAGGCGATCCTGATCCTTTTGGCCATTGGGAAAATAGACGTTATACAGAAAGAATTTATCGTGTTCAGTGAGGACAATACGGCCTTCGCGATTGAAGGCATCATCCAGAATAGCTGTTTCAACCGATAGAGGTTTTGTTTTACACCAGGTTGCCACACTGCTGTAGCCTTTGCGCTCAGCTGAATGATAATAGGCATGATAACCCAGAGGGCTGGTTAATGATTCATCGAGTTGATCCGGTTGTGCCTTGGTCTCTTGAAAACACATGATATCAGGTGTATCCAGGTTAAACCAATCCCAAAAACCTTTTTTGACGACGGCACGAATACCGTTAACATTCCATGAAACTATCCGCATTGAAGACTCCTATATTGCAACAAAAATACTCCGAATATGCTCTGGGGGAATTGAAATGTGATTTAACCTGTGGCAGTTCGATTCTATGAATGGAGGTTGTCCATAACCATGATATTTATTTCGTGATATTCTCACTCCACAATTTGAACCACGGGAGCTATTGGTTATATTCATCTTTTATAGGAGAGAAAAATGAAATTGCGTTTGATTTTCATTGGTTTTTCAGTGTTGTTGATTGGCTCATGTACACCCAGTGTGAGTACATCCCCCCAGATTATTGTCCCTCAATTAGAGACTAAGATGGAAATGGTGACACGCGCCGATTGGGGGTGGGTACCCCTTACCGATACTATTCCTACCCATGAGATCAAATACATTACTATCCACCATGGGGGAGAGGACTTTCCTGAGGACAAGGATGTCATCAAATATTTGATCGGTTTACAATCCTGGAGTCGTTCCGATAAAAATTGGATTGACAATCCTTATCACTATATGATTGATCTACAGGGGAATATTTATGAGGCACGTCCTATCAAATATCCTGGTGATACAAATACGGATTATGATGTACGGGGGCATGCTCTCATTTGTGTCATGGGCAACTATGAAAACCAGATTCTTAGTAAAATCCAGTTTGAGCAACTTGCTCTACTGACGGCAACCCTGGCAGATAAGTATGGAGTAGCGAATGACCTGATCAAAAGTCACAAAGACTATACTGAGACTTTGTGTCCAGGTAAGGATTTATATCGCTACCTGGAAGATGGCAGCCTGATCAAACGCGTTGTCGAGTTAAGAAAACCGTAATGTATCTCCCCCTCGATTAGATGTCGTCCCGAATAAAGCAAAAATACTTTAAGCAATCTGGTGTGATCCCTGTATACAAGGGAAAGGTGGTTGTCATTACGGCCAGGGGCAGCAAACGCTGGATAATTCCCAAAGGTTCTATTGATTGGGAGCTTTCAGCGCAGGAATCTGCAGCCAAAGAGGCACTGGAAGAGGCTGGTATCAAAGGGCAGGTCCTCCCTGACGAAATTGGGACATATACATATGAAAAACTGGGTGGTAGCTATAAGGTGCGTCTCTATTACATGGAGGTCACCAAGCTGAAGGACCAATGGGATGAGAAACATTTTCGAAAGCGAAAATTGTTAACGCCCAAGCAGGCGATAAAAAAGGTAGTTCCAGCGGCGGTTTCCAAAATTATGGCTAATTATTTCCACGAGAACCGAATCCTTATTAAGAAGAAAAAACGTAAATCCCGCAAGAAAAAGAAGAGCTAGATCCATGGGAAATCCTATTACCGGTGTATGGAAAGTTCAGACAGTAACCTATAAATCAGGTGAGCAGGTCACATCAATTGATCCAGCACTACCAGGACTATTTATCTTCACCGAAGCTCACTATAGTATGACCTGGATGCCCGGCGGTGTTCAGCAAGCAGATTATAAAGATCTATGGCATCCCAATGATGAGGAAAAGGTTCAAAGCTATAACTCCCTTGTAACCAACACGGGTCGCTATGAATTATCAGGCTCCCGGTTAACTACTTGCGTCGATGTAGCCAAGACACCTGCCTTCGTTGGTGGGAAGGCCGTTTATGAGTGCAATATTGATGGTGATGACATGCGTTTGGAGATCAAGAATAATGTGGCCCATGATGGCACTCAAGATGCAGGTTATCTGAAGTTCAATACCGTCCTTTCGTTAAAAAGAGTGGAATAGAGCAAGCGGTAATTATCGGATCGATGACCGAGCCCACCGAAGTTGAGATCAAATATGAATGATGGGACATTTTGACCTGCTCAATATGCGGGGAACTAGGAAATAATGACCAAACTAAGTAAATGGGAACAGATATATACCGTGGTGAAGCAAATTCCTGAGGGGCAAGTGGCCACCTATGGACAGATCGCCACATTGGCTGGTTATTACCGTCAAGCCCGTCAAGTGGGATATGCTCTGCACGCGGTTCCGTCAGATGATATTCCCTGGCACAGAGTGATTAATGCCCAGGGCAAGATCAGTCTAAATCTTGAAATGGGTGGTGCTGTTCAACGAAAATTATTGGAGAGTGAAGGGGTAGTCTTTACAGCTGCTGGTGTGATACCCTTGAGGGAGTATCAATGGCAACCCACCATCGATCCCCTTGAAAGCTAAACTTGATTTTTCGATAAATGCCAACCGTTACCGTGTTCGCATTCATAAACCATTAATTTAACACCCTGTTCTTTTCGTAGATGACCAGCTCGTCTTAGGGCATCACGTTCAGTCACATAGGATGCTTTCAGTGTGCCATCTGCACCGCGACAGATTGTGCAGGTCTGATTTGGTGTTTGCCTGTCTTCTGGTGATAGATGCCAGAACCCACATTTATTACACTTATAGGGAACCATATGATTCCCGGCATAATTTAGATTGGCATGTTTAGCAGCAGAGTTGGCCTCAGCCTTTGAGTCATATTCCATCAAAGGACGACCAGTTTTTTGGGAATTGCAGCTTGGACTTTTTCTATTCAAAGGCATCTCCAGGGGTTGGTGTTTAATCTAAAGAAGATTTTCAAAAAATTACCATGAATATCACAAAGAAAGTTTAAATATAAAAAAGCCCCGAAACATTCCGGGGCTTTGAGATTCCTTAATGTTCTTGTGCAGAGACTTATGAATCTGTCGAATCTACTTTGAGTTTTGCAACCATATCTTGAAGCGTTCGAGTTTCTCTGGCCATAGGCGCCAGCGCTGCCAGACGAGAGACCCATTCCTCACCATCAACGGCATTGCCATCTTTCACGTAAGCACGAGCAATTTCGTAGATGAGCTGTGCATTCACAGGCGCTTCCATGCTAAGCGGAAGTAAAATGTTCAAGGCTTGCTCCGTCTCATCAAAGAGATCATTCCAGATAGAGGCTACCTTAATCCGATCCATAATTGGGACATTTTCTCGGCCATTCTCAAATGCATTTTCCATGTAGCGATAGGCGCTGGAGTCATCTTCAAGCTGGTAATACATCTGGGCAATCTGAAGATAGAGATCCATATAGGTCACAGGAATGGTTTCATCGGGAACCAGTTCATCCATTTTATGGAGAACATGCAGTGCTTTCTCACGATTCTCATCCCCTTCAAGACCATATTCGTATACAAGCTGCAAGAAACCCTTACGGTAATTTTGAAGTAGACGCTGGACATTTGGTGGATAATAGACTTCTGGATCGTCCAGATTGGTATAACGGTAGGTATCGATGATCTTGTTATACATGACATCCGCATCAATACTCAAGCCAACCTTATATGGCATCACTTGATAAGCCTGTCCGTCCATACGTAAGAAATCTCCCAGACCTATCTGATTGCTGGGGGAAACAGTAACGGCAAAATAGATGGGTTGCTTCCAGTCGTTCATCCGCATGATGTCAAATATCATGATATCCTGCACCCTGAGACCACCCATGAGTTTACCTGTTTGCTGATTTTTCTGGCGCGAGATTGTGGGTTGTAGATTCCAGGTAATACCAGCCGATCCCTCTTCAAGAGATCCAGATTCTGGATTATCCTTAAAGGTTGAGGGTCCAGGGAGTGTCATTTCCCGCTCTTCCCACCTCCAGAGACCCATATCTTCAATTTCTTTATCGCTTAAACTGATGGGGACTTTGGGCTCCATGTGTTTCAGCTGTTTGATGTACCAGGGCGTGTTTAGAAGACTCAAGTTGACCACGCGTACATCTTTACGAATACCCTCTACCTCCTGTAAATACCAGAGCGGAAAGGTGTCGTTATCACCATTTGTAAAAATGATCGCATTGGGCTCACAAGTGTTGAGCAAGTTGTAAGAATACTCCCAGGCCACATAATTACCAGAACGATCATGGGTATGATAGTTAGCTTTGAGCATGTTTGCAGGTGCGGCCAGCAGCATAATTGCAATGGCTGAACCAAAAAACACAGGAGAGTCCTTACGCCAATCTTTGAGTTTCTCTAATATGGCGGCAGCTCCGATTCCAATCCAGATAGCAAAAGCGTAAAATGACCCCACATAGGAATAGTCTCGCTCTCGAGGTTGGGGATCATCCTGATTGAGGTAAAGCAGAATGGCAAACCCTGTCAGCATAAAAAGAGCCAATACGGCAAAGGCTCGGCGTGAATCCTTGGAGAAATGATGCCCAAGACCTGCTAGCCCTAACAGGAAAGGAATAGCCCAGAGTTGGGTAACATCTGAGTTGTCTCCTTCGCGCCCCCAGAATTGCCATTTGAAGTAGCGGATATACATATGGTTTATCTGATAGCGCCAGAAAAATTCTGATTTCGATCTATATCCATTGGTAATGACGCTCAAATTGCTCATACGCTGATTGATGTCACGACCTCCAACGCCTACGACAACCTGGTCTCCATTTACAGATATAACTTCGCCAATTTTCCCGGTGCTGTTGACCTTGACAATACGTCCTGGTGTGCCAGTATTTCTGTTGAGCGGTGTTTCGCCCCAACGATCGCGGTAAAACATGGGATAACTTCCATACTGTTCTCGTTCCAGGTAGGATACAGCACGTGATACGGTTTCCGGGTCATTCTCATCAATATTGGGGTTCTGAGCTGAGCGAATGAAAATGGTTTCATATGAAGTGAATCCCACCAGGACCATGAGTAGGGCCATCACTGAAAGTCTGATTTCAGTTGCGCGGGCGCGGTAAATGGACGGTGCAAAAAAGATCAGAGCCATGAGGATCATAATGCTGACTGTGAAAGTGGCACCAATAGCTGATACGGCATTGTCAGTATTCAGAATACTGCCCATGATATTGGCCAGTTTGGGCATGCCCTTAATAATACCGAGGTAGATGATAAGATAAGAGGCACCTGCGGCTCCCATGAGCAGGACCTGTTTCCAGAAGCGGTTACGTCGGTCACCCTTAAAAACCTGGGAAAGCCCCCAGAGACCACCACCAGTAATAATGCTAAAAATCACTCCGAGACCCATGAGCTTGGAACTCAAATCATTTGAGGAGAGGCGCAGATACTCATTCGAGCTGGCAGGTAAGGCCATTTCAATACCAATGAGGAGAGCTACAGCCATAATTCCAATAACAGCTAGCACATGCACCATCATCTCAACACCATCATCTTTAGGATTCAGCTTCATATACATAATGAGGGCAATAAAGGGAATAGTAAGCAGATTGAGCATGTGAACTGATATGGCTAGGCCCATCATATATGAAATGATCAGGATATAGCGGGAACCTGCTCCACCTTCATCTACTTTTTCAGACCATTTGAGAATCAGCCATACTACAATGGCTGTGAAAAAGATACTCATGGAATAGACTTCCGCTTCCACTGCATTAAACCAATGGCTATCAGAGAAAGCAATAGTGAGTGATCCTACCAGCGCACCACCATAGGCGATCCATTTGTCAGTGGCATCTTTGACCTTCCCACGCCATTCGACGACCAGGCGTGCGATAATGAGAAAAAGAAACATGTTAGCAAATGCGGTAGCAAGGGGTGATAAAAGATTTATACGATAAGCAATATTGTGGAACTGGGGCTCATTCAGTATAGGATCAAGGGCTGCGCCACCTGTGATGGGAAGCATTGAAATGACGCGACCCAGTAGGAGATAGAGTGGAGAGCCAGGAGGGTGGGGAACACTCAGTGTGTGTGAAACAGCGATAAATTCGCCACAATCCCAGAATGAAACCGTCGGCGCCATGGTGTCCAGGTAGATCAGAAAGGTGAATACCAGCACGAAAAGTGCCATGAGTGTTTTCACCATGTCACGAGGTTTAAGAAAATCCATTGTTAATCCTTTTTCAATTCAAACGTGTAGGTAACACGGTCAATTTTATAATCTAATTGCGACGGTACAGCTTTTGGAATGGGAGTATGTTTCCCGCCGGCTCCATCTCTGTAA
Source organism: Fidelibacterota bacterium (assembly GCA_018650445.1). Taxonomy (GTDB): domain Bacteria; phylum Fidelibacterota; class UBA8477; order UBA8477; family JABMPR01; genus JABMPR01. The sequence continues at coordinate 8,627 of JABIFX010000241.1, read as the reverse complement.
TTTTCAATACTTTCCCCTGCCCATTCGGGCAAGGCCAGCCAATATATATGGATTGAAGTCTGATACCAAGACGATGTTCCATGTTAGCTTTTAAGTTGAGGTGGGTGTGCAGTTAGGGCTTACTCAACTCAAACAGGGCTATACCTGTGGCCATGGCTGCATTGAGAGATTCGCCAGCGCCCGGTTTCTCGATGGAAAGAGGTGTTGATAGTTTAAGCAAATCCTGATCAACTCCATGAGCTTCAGAACCAACAATTAGGAAGAGGGGGTTCTCTGCCTTGAACGTGTGTAGCGATGTGCCCTGCATATGCAAAGCAACTACGTCACCCCCCTTTGCTTTCCAATCCTCAGCACTTGAGCAAAGATCAGCAGAAGTGTGCAAATTCAACGTGCCAAGAGCTCCCATACTGCCTCGAACTACTTTTGGGCTATAAGGGTCTACGCAGTCGGGACCCAGGAGAATATCCTGGATACCAAACCAAAGCGCTGATCTGAAAATAGTGCCCATGTTGCCCGGATCAGATATACGATCCAGAACCAGGAGGATTTGCGTATTTTCTGTATCCAATTTTTCTGGGGCTTCAGGAATACGGGCGACACAGATGATGCCCTGGGGACTTTTGCTGTCCGATATTTGTTCGATTTGAACAGGGGTAGCTTCAAAATGTTTTATATCAGGTGGAACAGGGAATCTGTCAAAATTCTTTGAAGTGATGCAGGCAATAATATCCAGGTCTGAATGAAGAGCTTCCTCACACAGTCTGGCACCTTCCAGTAAAAAAAGGCCTTCCAGCCTCCTGTACTTTGATCGTTTAAGGGCTCGATAACTTGAGGTTTGTGCGTTTGTCAGAAGGGATGGTAGAGCAGTCATCAGAGAATCATCTTTTAAGTGGTTCTAATCCAGGCTCTATGAACCATGACTTCGCAGGTAGGAAGCCACATTTTCAAAAGAGACAGCTTCCTGCTCACCCGTTTTGAAATTCTTGAGTTGGACGATGCCCTGGCCAAATTCATCTTCACCAAGGATAGCGACGTAGCTTGCCTCCTGTCGGTTGGCCTCACGCATCTGCGCTTTCATACTTCTTCGAAGTGTGTCCATATCACATCTTAGTCCTGCACGTCGCCATTCGTGGATAAGTTTTGGCGCTTTTACCCTCAAGTCTTCTCCCTGTACAATGAGAAACAGATCTAACCCGGAATCGGCCTTCAATGGCTGCAGTGCATCCACAACCAGGAGGAGTCGTTCAATTCCCGATGCCCAGCCGATGGCAGGTACATCTTGTCCCCCCAGCTCGCTGACCAGGTCGTTATAGCGACCCCCACCGCAAATAGCATCCTGTGCACCCAGCGCATCACTGGTGAATTCAAAAATAGTGTGGGTATAATAATCCAGTCCACGAACCAGCAAATCGTCCTGAATATATGGAATATCCATGGCCTCCAACATCTTCAGAACTTCAGCATAATGGGTCGCCGAAGCTTTATTTAGACACTCACGGATTTTTGGGGCGTCCCTCACAAGTTCTTTGTCACTCGGTGCCTTACTATCCAGAATCCGCAGCGGATTAGATTCGAAACGCTTTTGGCTGGTTTCTGAAAGTAAGCTTAGATGTGGTCTTAAATATTCCTGAAGGGAGCTACGATAGAGTGCGCGACTTTCTCCATCACCGACACTATTAATTTTTAGAGTTACTGAACTCTCAATACCCAGTTCCTTCAAGATGGTATAAAACAGGGCGATCATCTCGGCATCCTGCTCAGGATTGGGGGAGCCGATGGCTTCAGCCCCAAACTGCCAGAATTGACGATAGCGTCCCTTTTGAGGACGTTCCTGGCGGAACATGGGTCCCTCATACCAGAGTTTCTGAACTGGTGAAATTTGCTGGAGATTATTCTGAATGTAACTGCGAACAACTCCTGCTGTGAGTTCAGGTCGCAAGGTCAGGGAAGACTTACTCATATCTGAAAAAGAATACATTTCCTTGGATACGATATCCGTGTCTTCACCTACACCCCGGGCAAACAACTCTGTTTTTTCAAAAATGGGAGGTCGAATTTCACCAAAAGCATAGCGATCCATAACTTGTTTGACGATGTGCTCCAGAGCCTGCCATTGCCTTGCTTCTTGGGGGAGTATGTCATTAACACCTTTTACGCGTTGAACTTTTTGGGGCATGATGCAGATTCCGTCTTTTACTTCGTTCTAATGTCGGTGCAATATAGAGATGAGTCATCCCTATGGATAATATTTCTAGACCTGATTCCCTTCTATGGGGAGTGAGAATGTTATAAAGAAAGGAGGGTTACTATTCCCCTTCAGGCTCAAAATCGATAGCTTCCAATACAGCCTTAGCCTCGGCCAGTTTTTCTGGTGGAACCAGCAGGGTCGCCTGATTTTCAGCGAGAGAAACTGAGTGGGCACCTAGACCGGAGGCCAGCATGCTGCGTTTAATTTCACAGGGGACATCCGCATTACGTAGAGCTTCACAGAGCATTTCTGCGGTGATATCACCATTTACAGTTCGCAGTTTGACCCATGCTTTTTCGTCACTTGTGTTCATTGATACCTCCCAGTTTGAATTGATGTCTAAACTTAACAGCAAATGCTCTGATTTCCTTGTAATACCCGCTTTCCCCAATCAAAAAGAGAAGCGATTGTTCTGTGATAAATCACGAAAAGATAGTTTCTTGGAAAAACACCATTATAATCACGGGCTTAGGGGGATGATGAAAGGAATATTGGGGTGCAACCCAAAGAAATAGAACATATTTTACATACGAAGATACTATCAAAAGTATCCAAGCCCGGAAGATATCTGGGAAATGAACATAACATAATCACCAAAGACTGGGGTGAAATTAGAGCCAGTATTGCGCTGGCTTTCCCAGATGTATATGATACGGCTATGCCATATAATGGCTTCCAGATTTTATATCATATCTTAAATCGAGAAGCAGATATTGCAGCAGAAAGGGTCTATGCACCCTGGCCGGATATGGAAGCGCTCATGCGCGAACACGGCTTACCTATGCACAGTCTTGAATCTAAACATCATTTACGTGATTTCGATATTGTAGGATTTTCACTACCCTATGATCTCCTCTACACCAACATCCTGACCATGTTGGATTTATCTGATATCCCTATCTGGACTAAAGACAGGGGTGACGACGATCCTTTTGTGATTGCAGGCGGAACCAATGCTTACAATCCAGAGCCTGTTGCTGATTTTTTTGATCTTGTGGTTATTGGAGATGCAGAGGAACTGGTGGTTGAGCTCGTGCGTCGCATTGGTGAAGGTCGGAGAGCAAATCGTTCTCGTCGAGAAATTCTTGAAGATTTGGCTGGTATGCCCGAGGGTGTTTATGTGCCGGCTTTTTATGATTTCAAATCTGACGACAAGGGCAAGCTAAAGGCTATTACTAAAAATTTCGAGGGTGCACCTGATCGGGTGAAAAGTGCCAAAATCCCAATACTGGAAGCTTCGAATTATCCTACCAAGCCCATCGTCCCCATTGTTGAAACAGCCCAGGACAGGTTCGCCCTGGAAGTTATGCGGGGTTGTACGCAGGGCTGTCGTTTCTGTCATGCAGGTATGGTGTATCGACCGATTCGAGAACGTAAACCAGAAGAATTGATTGAAACGGCTCAAACCACACTGACTGCAACAGGACAGAAAAACATGTCCCTCCTCTCTCTGTCAACCAGTGATTATACTGGTCTGAGTGAAGTGGTTGAGGGGATGAAGCCCTATCTAAGAGAAAACAGGGTATCAGTATCATTTCCATCCATGCGTCTCGATACCTTTACCAAAGAAATTGCCGCCATCGCTTCTGAGGAGCGTAAATCAGGTCTAACCTTTGCCCCAGAGGCCGGTACCTGGCGTATGCGTCGTGTCATCAATAAGTTGATTAGTGATGAAGATCTGTATTCATCTGTGCAGATTGCTCTGGATGGAGGCTGGAAAACACTCAAGTTTTATTTCATGCTAGGACTGCCTACTGAAACTCAGGCTGATTTACAGGGTATTGTTGATCTCATCAATGATGTACGGAAAATGGCAAATCCCTATGGCAGAATTAAAATCAATGTGACCCTCTCCACTTTCATCCCCAAACCGGAAACCCCATTCCAGTGGGAAGCTCAGGACAGCAAAGAGGTCATCCGAGAGAAGATTGATTTCCTCATGAATAACTTAAAGCACAAAAATGTACGGGCATCCTATCGGGATCCCAAATATTCTGAGATTGAGGGTGTTTTATCCAGGGGTGATCGCAAGGTTTCAGCAGCCATTTTTGCAGCCTGGCAGGAAGGTGCCCGATTTGATAGTTGGGGTGATTACTTCCGTTACGACCGCTGGATGAAAGCTTTCGAAACGGCTGGTCTCCAGTATGAGAATTATCTGGAAGCACGTGATGACAAGGAGATTTTGCCCTGGGATCTGGTAGACAATGGAATTCTTAAAAAATTCCTCCGTCGAGAAAAACGTAAAGCCTATCAGGAAGCCACCGTCATTGACTGTCGCGATGGCTGTTTGGCTTGTGGTGTTTGCGATTTCGAGGAGCTCTTTATGAGGGTTGTCAAAGATGGTACAGTGGGAGAGTCCGCAATCAAGCCGGAACCATATGTAGCAGTCGAAAGAGAGCCACTGCCTGAATTATTGAATACCACTCCAGTGCATACTGCTCGGCTAAAATATTCAAAAGCAGGTATGGCCAGCTTTCTAGGACATCTAGATGTTCAAAACTCATTCATGCGCGCTATAAGTCTGGCAGGCTTACCAGTTGTTTTCTCACAGGGTTTTAACAGTCGTCCCAAGATATCCAGTGGGCCGGCACTGCCACTTGGCTATACTTCAGACGCAGAATACATGGATATTCTGCTCTTTCATCAGGTGGATTCAATTATCGAGGATTTGAACAAATACTTACCTGGTGGGGTGGCTGTGCTTGAAGTGGAGTGGCACAAGGGTCGTATTGAATCAGTTACCAGTCAGATTGCAGCCATTAAGCAGCAAATTGTACTCGAAGATATCCCCGCTGAAATGTCCCTGGAGAAATTGAAACAAAACTTTGAACAGAAGAATAATGTGTATATTAAACGCGAGCGAAAACAGCGCGTAATATCCCTGGATATTAAAGTATATATCCAGTCTATTGAAATAAAGGGTAATAGCCTTGAGGTTGTCACTCTGGTCCAAAACGGGAAGGGAATCCGATTAAATGAATTTCTCCCGGCGTTTTTTGAAGTTCCGATCGAAAGCCTACCAATACACACTGTTAAAAGAGAAGCTGTTTTCATGAATTTCACAGCGTGATTGGTTCGACGATCGGTGAGTACCGTTGTAAAAAGAACCTGAACAGATCCACACCTCCCGTCTGTATAGCGGTTTATCCACGTTTGTCTCTTTGAGACAACCCCGGCAGCCTAAAAACATTGAGGTCTAGATCGGTGGGATATTCTAAAATCTGTTTATTGAAGGATTACTGTCAGGTCACTACGTTTCCGCTTACATAAATATTAATCCGAGCATGGGAGACGCTTTTTACGACTGCAAAACAGGTGAACATCTCTAGATGCACCTGAATTAATAGCAGCTCATAAGACTGCTAAAACCAGAATTGGTAAAAGAATTTAATCGATTCCTTAGAATATTTCTGAATCGATAGTGCGCAAGATCAAATAGAATAGGACTAAAGATAGTCCGCTCAAGCAGAGTAAGCGCAGAAAAATTTTTGTGAAAGGTTCATTCAAGGAGAATGAATGATCCCCGCGTTGAGAGCAAATGCCTCAACCTTCTTCTTTTACCGGTTCAATTCATAGCTAAGGAATTGAAATGAAGAAGGATATCTTTATAAACCAAACGCATAGGGAAACGCGGATTGCCATCCATGAGGATGACGTCCTGGTTGAACTTTATGTGGAAAAACCTGAAAACATCAGAATTGTTGGCAATATCTACAAGGGTGTTGTCGAGAATGTTTTGCCTGGAATGCAGGCCGCTTTTGTTGATATCGGTATTGGGGCCAATGCGTTTTTGCCGTTCTCAGAGGTAGAAGGTGAATCCTTTCTCCTGGATCAGGACGACGATGATGACGATGCTAAACCGCAACGCGGTAACCGCGGTCGATCAAGAAACCAGAATCATCGCCATGATCACCGACGATCCAACGCGCCAAAATTAAGGACAGGACAACAGATTCTTGTCCAGGTTATCAAAGAACCATATATGGGAAAAGGCGCCAGAGTTACAACCAACATATCTTTGCCAGGTCGATTCCTGGTTTTGGTACCTAATTCAAACTCAATCGGTATCTCCCGCAAAATTTACAATAATTATGAACGTCGTCGCCTACGCCGTAGCTGTCAGGAAATGAAGCCGGAAGGATTTGGTTTAATTGCCAGAACCGTTACTGAAGGCAAAGATGATGAGACCCTGGGTGCCGATTTAAATAATCTTATGGACTCCTACAAGCGCATGGAGAAAGTGGTTAAGAGTAAACCCGGCCCAGTGTTGGTATATAAAGACATGGAAACCGTTTCAAGTCTTATAAGGGATCTTTTTACTAACGATGTTCAGCGCGTGGTTACCGATAATAAGGGAATGTATAAGCAAATCAGCAGTTACCTCAAAGGGGCTGCCCCCCAATTACTGGATCGCCTCGTTCATTATAAAAAGAAATTACCCCTATTTGATGCCTATAATGTCCAGAAGGGCATCGATATATCCATGGCCAGGAAAGTGGGCATGAAGAGTGGTGCTTCTATTGTTATTGAACAAACCGAAGCCCTGGTTTCAATTGATGTGAACTCCGGAAAGTTCATTGGTCGTAAGGATCACGAAGCCAATGCGGTGAAAATCAACCTGGAAGCAGCTCGAGCCATTGCCCAACAATTACGTCTACGAGATTTAGGTGGTTTGATTGTCATCGATTTCATAGATATGTCCCGAGAGGATAATAAAAAGAAAGTCTACTACGAGCTTCGTCGTGAGTTACGTAAGGATCGGGCTAAAGTTGCTGTAAGCTATATTTCTGATTTTGGTCTTCTGGAAATGACCCGTCAACGGATTCGTCTCAGCTTATTGCTCTCTGCAACTGAGGAATGTCCAGTTTGTAAGGGACGCGGCCGAATCATGTCAAAAGCTGCTCTAACTACACAAATCGAAGGTTGGTTCCGTCGGTTTCATTCTAAAAAACGTGAATTCAGACTTCAATTGGTTGTCAATCCTGAGCTGGCAAAATTTTTAAGATCTGGCCGCAAAAATGTAGTACGTTCTATCCAATGGCAGCATTTTATCAAAGTTGAAATTATCGAGGATGAATCCAAAAATATGGATGAATTCCGGGTGATCAGTAAGAAACAAGGCAAGGACATCACTGACGATTATTGATGTCGTTCTGAGGAGGATGTATGAGTAAAGCTGAGAAACTGGCAAAAGAAATATTTAGTGATCAGGATCTGCAGGATGTATCTGCTGCCATAAATACCTTTGAAGGTCGCACGAGTGGTGAGATTGTCATCAGTTTCAATACTACCTCCCGCAATCAACCTTACAAAACTGCCAAGCGGATATTCGAGAAGGCTAAACTTCATGAGACCAAGGAACGCAATGCGACGTTGATAGCTCTTTTTCTCTCTGAACACAAGTTTGCTGTGTATGGCGATGTAGGTATCCACGAAAAGGTCCCCACAGATTTCTGGGAATCAACAGTGGATGAAATGAGGATTCAATTTGCCCAGGGGAACATGCGCGAAGGTTTGCTGGCTGGGATCCAAAAACTGGGTGAAAATCTGGCCAAATATTTCCCTGTTTCTGAGGATGATGTCAACGAATTAAGTGATGATATTAAGTTTGGTGATAGTGATGAGTGAAGCCTGTAATCTTACCCACGTATTTAAGCGTGATGGAACCTATGTTCCCTATTCCCGCAAACGTATAAGCAATGCTATTTATCGAGCAGCTGTTGCTGTAGGTGGACGTGACAAAGACAAGGCTGATGAACTCTCGTTGAAAATTGAGAGTATTATCTGTGAAAATTATTCTGTAGAACATCCTCCCATGGTGGAGCAGATTCAAGATATTGTTGAGAAAGTTCTCATTGAAGAAGGTCATGCGACAGTAGCCAAGCATTTCATTGTCTATCGTGCAACCCAGAATGAGAAACGTAAAGCCAAACTTAGTAAAAGCACAGTTCATACAGGGAATATTCCTTACCAAAAGATTTATGAGGTATTGGTCTGGGCCTCGGACCATGATCTCAATTCCGTCGAAAAACTGAACCAACGTATCGGGAGAGGTGAATTCGCTCAGATATGTCTGGAATCAGATAAAGCTTACGAATATGACGTGCAGGCAGCTGCAGAACTTATCACTGAACGTGATGGAGATACTCGGATCGTTGTCGTTGCGGGTCCATCCTCATCAGGAAAAACCACAACCACACGCAAGCTGGCTCATTACCTCTCAAAAAAAGGCATGGGGCTGGTTGAGTTGAATGTTGACCACTACTTTTTTGATCTGGCCATGCATCCTGTTGATGAATTTGGTGATCATGATTTTGAAACACCCCAGGCTTTGGATTTAGCCCTCATCAACCAGCATATCAAACAACTGTTGGCCGGT
>JABIFX010000126.1 GCA_018650445.1 Fidelibacterota bacterium | reverse complement strand
TTTACCACGAATCTAGACCTGACCCTCAATCTTTGGAATATTGGTAATGGCCATGATCGTTTTCGCAAAAACGTTTTGATATCATCTGGACTGAGTTCAAAGTCTTCAGTCCAATGATCCAGATAATCGTCTCGATTCCATTGCAATAACTGTTTCTCCCGATAGGTAGGTAAACCCAGAAAACCACACCAGAGATAGAGCAGATGACGGAGATTATCCTCCTTACATGGCAACAGGTAGAAACGACGGCTAAAATTCTTAAATAGTGGATTCTCGGGATACTCCCGATAGATACTATTGATAATTGAATCCGTTGCTTTGGATTCCACTCCATAGAAAACATCCAACATCATGAAGTGGTGTAGCTCTTCAAAGCTGATCATTTCTATAACTCTCCTTGCGATGAGCATTGCCTAGTCTGTTATCGGATTGTGCTGTATATTGCAGGACAATTGCAATATAACACTACAAAGAGAGTGGCATAATGGCCTCATTAAAGAGTGAAACCCTAACCGTGCGCATCGCGCCTGAATTTAAGGATCGCCTGCGCGACTTGGCCAAGCAGGAGCACCGCAGCCTAGCCAATATGATTGAGGTGATGATTCGTGATTTTGGTGAAGACCCACAATCTGCAAGTCGCCACGTCAAAGCCCCCTAATACAATTGATCACTCATAAACCCTTGGATTCGACATCACTGGATAACCGGATATCTCACAATAATGAACACTGCTGAACAAGAATTCCTCAAAGCACTCGACGATAAACTTTGGAAGGCTGCCGACAAGCTGCGTAACAATCTCGATGCCGCCAACTATAAGCATGTGGTATTGGGGCTGATCTTTCTGAAGTATGTCTCTGATGCCTTTGAAGAGCGTCAGCTTGAACTGCGTAGCCTCTTTACCGTTGATGAACCCGATAATAACGGTGAGGACAACATCTACTACATGCCGCGTGACGATTACGAAAGTGATGCAGCGTATGAGGAGGCCGTTAATACCGAGCTGGAGCTACACGAATATTATCAGGAGAAGAATGTATTCTGGGTGCCCCATCACTCCCGTTGGAATACCTTAAAACAGGCGGCAGCCCTGCCCATCGGTTCGGTCATCTGGCAAGACGCCAACGGAGATGATGTGAAATTGCGCTCTATCTCATGGCTGATTGATCAGGCTCTGGAGCAGATAGAGAGCTTCAAAATCGATGACAAACTGGTCAACCCCAAACTCAAAGGGATCTTATCCCGCGTTGGCCAGTATCAGGTCGAAAACCACAACCTTTCAGAACTGATTAACCGATTCTCCGACACCAGCTTTAGCCGACCTGAATATAACGGTCAGGCGCTGAGTCTCCATAGCAAAGATATTCTCGGCCATGTCTACGAATACTTTCTGGGCCAGTTCGCCCTAGCAGAGGGCAAACAGGGGGGGCAGTACTACACCCCCAAGAGTATCGTCACTCTGATTATCGAGATGCTCGCCCCATACACCGGTCGTGTCTACGACCCGGCGATGGGGGCCGGTGGTTTCTTCGTCTCCAATGACAAGTTCCTTGAGGCCCACGCTGTCGAGAAGCACTATGAGCCTGCCGAGCAAAAGAAGCGGATCTCCGTCTATGGGCAAGAGAGTAACCCCACCACATGGAAGCTGGCCGCGATGAACATGGCGATTCGGGGCATCGACTTTAATTTCGGTAAGAAGAACGCCGATAGCTTTCTCGATGACCAGCACCCCGACCTACGCGCCGATTATGTGATGGCTAATCCACCGTTCAATATCAAGGAGTGGTGGCACGCCAAGCTCGAAGGTGATGTGCGCTGGAAATATGGCACCCCACCTCAAGGCAACGCCAACTTTGGTTGGATACAGCACATGCTGCACCACCTCAACGATCAAGGCTCGATGGCACTACTGCTCGCCAACGGCTCTATGAGTTCCTATACCAATAATGAGGGGGAGATCCGTAAGGCGATGATCGAAGCTGACCTGGTGGAGTGCATGGTGGCGCTGCCCGGACAGCTCTTTACTAACACCCAGATTCCCGCCTGCATTTGGTTCCTGACCAAGGATAAAGCCAACGGCCTGTCGCTGGATAAGAAAAAGAGAGACCGGCGCGGTAAGACTCTGTTTATTGATGCCCGCAATCTGGGCTATATGAAAGATCGGGTGCTTCGTGATTTTGAACCCAACGATATTGCCAAGATTACGGATACCTTCCACGCTTGGCAACAGTATGACGGCAACGCACAGGGAAGTGCTAGTGTCGCGGGAGACAGGAAGCCGGGAGCGACCTACGAAGACGAAAAAGGTTTTTGTTATTCAGCATCACTCGATGACATGAAAAAACACGAGTTCGTACTGACGCCAGGGCGTTATGTGGGTGCAGCTGATCAAGAAGAGGATAGCGAACCGTTTGCTGAGAAAATGACACGGCTTACCAAGCAATTAAAGTCGCAATTTAATGAGTCAGATCGTCTGGAGGGTGAGATTAAGAAAAATTTGGCGGGGTTAGGTTATGAGTGCTGATTTTCAATGGAATGAATATGGTACTTTCTCAACAGAATTGAAATATTCAAAGTTAGCGAATCTGTGTGTCGATAAAATTGGTGTTCAAACAGGTCCATTTGGTAGTCAGCTCCATAAAAAAGATTATGTTGATGCTGGCACGCCAATAATTACAGTTGAACATCTTGGTGACAATAGAATTTCTCACGCTAACACACCATTTGTTTCTGATGAAGATAAGATTAGGCTTTCAAAATACCACTTAAAAGAAGGAGATATTGTTTTTTCCCGCGTCGGTTCGGTGGATCGACGCGCTTTAGTGCGACAAGAAGAAAATGGCTGGCTTTTTTCTGGACGTTGTCTTCGAGTTCGTGCAGATAAAACAAAAATTGATCCTGTTTACTTGTCTTATTTTTTGGGCTTGGGTGCTTTCAAGCAATATCTAAGAAGTATTGCTGTTGGAGCAACGATGCCATCAATAAACACAAAAATATTAAGTGATGTGCCTATTTATTATCCTGAGGATTTAGAGTATCAACGTCATATCGCTAATATTTTTAGCACCATTGATGAAAAAATTGAAAACAACACTCAAACCAACCAAACCCTCGAACAAATCGCCCAGGCTATTTTCAAAAGCTGGTTTGTCGATTTTGAGCCGGTCAAAGCCAAGATGGGGGTATTGGAAGCAGGCGGCACTGCTGAACAGGCCGAGCTTGCCGCCATGTCGGTGATCTCCGGAAAAGACGAAACCGCACTTAAACAACTACAAACCAACCAGTCGGAGGACTACGCTGAGCTTGCACAAACCGCCGTGCTATTTCCATCAGCGAGGGAGGACTCGGAGTTGGGAGAGATACCGGAGGGGTGGGAAGTTACAAAAACTGAACAGCTTGCAGATAAGATTGCGATGGGACCTTTTGGCTCTAATATCAAGGTCTCAACGTTTGTTGATAGTGGCGTACCAATTATAAGTGGCCATCACTTGAAAGAAACCTTGCTTACTGAGGGTAACCATAATTTTATTACTGAAGATCATGCAGAAAAGCTGAAAAACTCATGCGTCACTAGAGGCGATATAGTTTTCACACATGCCGGGAATATCGGACAAGTATCCTTAATTCCTGAAAGCACGATTTACGATAAATATGTTATATCCCAGCGTCAGTTCTATCTGAGAACAAACAGAAAAAAAGCTTCGCCTTATTTCCTTATATTTTTCTTCAGATCAAATTACGGACAACACATCCTACTTTCCAACGCTTCTCAGGTCGGCGTCCCATCAATAGCTCGCCCATCATCGCATTTAAAAAATATTGAGCTAATCAAGCCTTCTTTTGAACTAATGGAAAAGTTTGAGCTGACTTGTAAATCCTTGTTGAATGGTGTCGTTGCGAATAGAACAGAGTCTCAAGAACTTAGTGAATTGAGAGATGCCCTCCTCCCCAAACTCCTATCCGGAGATCTGCCAATAGCGAGCACGGAAGTAGCCTAATATGCGGAGAAAATACCATCTCAATTCTCCCCTATGGCCTAAGTTCGCTATTAATGGCGACAATGTAGATGGGAATATCCCGTCAACTCGAGTCAAGAGCTGGTCGCATCTGGTTGAAATTATCAATGAGGACGCCTTATTCGACCATGCCGATCAGGCTTTATTCAGAGGCCAACGCCATTCACATTGGGGTCTGACTCCCAGCATTGCCCGGTTGTCTGGTGCAGGGATTTATGAGGATGAGT
>JABIFX010000103.1 GCA_018650445.1 Fidelibacterota bacterium | reverse complement strand
CAAGCCACACTGGGACTAAGTAGATGCGCAACAGTAGTTTCAATTGAAAAAGAGTATCAATATTTGAAGAATGGTCTAGCTTGTATAGAATCCTAAAATTGGGTTAACAACAGAACAGGGAGTCCCCTGTCAAATATGTAAACCCTTATTCTATCAAAGACCAAAAACGAAGAATGGAGTACCCCGTGATTATTGATATCATTCTACCCCTTTCCCTTGTCTTTATCATGTTCAGTCTTGGACTGAGTCTAACCCTCAACGATTTTAAAAATGTTGCACAACAACCAAAAGTATTTGCTGTGGGTATCCTCAATCAGATGGTACTCCTACCCCTCGTGGCATTCGGCCTAATTCTGTTATTCGGATTAGCCAAAGAAATGGCTGTTGGGCTCATGATTCTGGCCTGTTGCCCTGGTGGAGTTACCTCCAACATCTTAACAAAGTTGGCCAAAGGAGATACTGCGCTCTCCATATCATATACAGCAGTGGTAAGCGTTGTGAGTGTGATTACCCTACCTATCATCACCGGGTTTTCCATCGCCTACTTCATGGGCGCCGAAGCTCCTCCTATCAATGTGCTCTCCCTGGGTATTACCATGTTTTTAATCACCGCCATCCCAGTCGCCATTGGATTACTGGTACATCATAAAGCAGAGGAATTCACCCATGGGTTTGAACCCAAAGCGAGTAAGATTTCTGCAATCTTATTTGTCGTCATCGTTATTGGAGCCCTATCCAGTGAGTGGGATACCTTTGTGAATAACGTGGCCGTCCTTGGGCCAGGAATTGTAACCCTGATAATAATCATGCTACTTATGGGATACAGCAGCGCCCATCTTTTTAAAATGAATGAGGCTCAAGCTGTCTCCGTTGCCATTGCAACTGGAATACAAAATGCCACGGTGGGAATCACTGTTGGAAATCTGATTCTGCCTTCAAGTGAAGGTTTATCTTTGCTCAGTCTACCCTCAGGTGTTTATGGTATTCTCATGTATCTGGTCTGTCTGCCCATCGTATTTGGCTATGTCAAATGGATTCATCCCAGATTTGTTGGAGCCGCAGCCTGACATTCTAAGTAGATACATCAGATCAGTGTGTTATGGATATTACCAAAGCAATAGTTGATAAAAACCAATAGTTTAGACTATATCATTTACATATAGATCCATATCAGCACAATAACATTTTAGTTGTGTAATATTAACTAATGTTATTTACTATAATTAATATAACTCGATGTATTACAGGTATTTATATGACGTCTCTCCATGAATTGGCATGGGACTTGTCAATTAAATCAGGCGATAGGAGTTATTTAACAATATTCGCCGATGAAGGAGACCATCATGACAACAAAATCATGGATGAAGTCAGGTCTTATTATTTTGGTAGCTGCATTCAGTCTGAATGCAATGCCGATGGAGGCCGACGTTGTTACAAAGCCAAGACCCGTGGGTGGCATACCAGCAGTTTGTGAACATGTAATTTACCCTGATTTCGCAATGGATATGGGTATGGAAGGAAATGTCATTCTCAGATTCAGGGTGGATGAGTTTGGCAATGTGTCCAACATCCAGGTTATTCAAAGTGGGGGCTATTTACTTGATGAAGCAGCCATGGCAGCCGTATCACGCTCAGAATGGATCCCAGCTACTCATAACAACCAGAGTTTCTCAGTTCTCTTCCAACTCCCCTTCAATTTCTCCATTGATTAGATCGTAGCCCCGTTTTACAGTCAGGATAAATCTAGCGTTTGTCCTGACTGCCATTCTATTTCAATTGAAACGGAAACAACTTTACATAGCCCCTCTATGAGGGTTGAATGTTTTCAAACTAAGATGTTGCTGATAAACTAACTACAGTAAGCGCTGCTCAGGCCAGGTTTTGCTGGTGTCCCTGGAGAGCTTGACTCACCGAATCCAAAAATTCTGAAACATCGAAGGGCTTTTCAAAGGTGTATTTAACCCCTAAGGCCGAGACAAACTTTAAATATTCAGGAGAGCCACCAGACATAGCAATTATTTGAGGTGCCGGTTGAAACTTTAAAAGTTCCTCACACACTTCAAAGCCTTCTTTGCGTGGCATGATCATATCAGTAATTACCAGTTCATAATGCTCATTTTTGAAAAGATCCATTCCTACCATTCCATCTGAAGCAAGGTCAACATTGTAACCCACTAATTCAAGCATGGCTACCATGAACTCACCCATGGATTCTTCATCTTCTATAACCAGTATCTTTGACATATTTCACCTAACCTTTATCTCCCTGGGAATTTGATATCTGTTCAGTGGGGAGGATTTATCGCGAACTCAAATTCAAAATGTCACACATTATATAGTTCAAAGATTGAGCCAGTCATATTATGTAACATTATGTTGTTGTTTTTACTGCCTTTATTCAGCTATACCAAAATTGTTTCAGTTTGTTCTTGTCAACAAACAATTACAATACGATCCAATTTGTAGGATTTATCAAACAGGAAGCCTGAGCCAATATTTGTGGCTCACCATAGAAAAAGCCCCTGAAATATGCTCTCAGAGGCTCGGGTGATTTGGCAGGCTGTTAGAGGACCTGCTAAGCAGGGCAGCTGTCCAACCTAAAGCTAGCGTTGAATCTAGAAATAGGCCGATACCGCTATTGAAGTAGTTTCGTTGGATACAGCGTAATTATATTTATAACCGGTCAATTTGTCATAACCATCTTCATAGATGCCATTTTTATTGATATCGAGATAGACGAATGCAGTCAGGTTGCCTTCTGCACCAGATCCCAGAACAAATTTCTGGGTTGTTTTACGATTAACT
>JABIFX010000267.1 GCA_018650445.1 Fidelibacterota bacterium | reverse complement strand
GTTCCCCAGATCTCAAGGGGGTCTTTACCACCTATCAAAGCGGGAAAGTCCTAGCTGAGGCTTCTCGCCTTGCAAAAAAGGTGTTTGATCTTGGTATCATGGACGAAGCGCACAAGACAGTTGGAGACCGGGACAAAACGTTCGCACACCTCCTGTCAGATGAGAATATCAAGATTCGGAAACGTGTCTTCATGACAGCCACTGAAAGACGCTATGCTGGCAATAGAGATGAGATCATCAGCATGGATAATCCTGAGGTCTATGGTGATACATTCGAGTTGTTGACCTTTAAAGAAGCTTTGGAACAAGACCCACCCATACTTTCTGATTATAAGATACTAACGATGCTCATCGATAAAGAAGAGGTAGTCAAGTATATCCAGGAGCGAGCTATCGTAAAGCCTGATCGTGGCAAATGGGATGATGGAGTTCAAGCTGAAATGCTGGCGGGAATAGTTGCTCTCAATCAAGCTATGGAAAAATATCCGATAAAACATGCTGTATCTTTTCATACGAGTATCGCCAAAGCTCAGGCCTTTAGAAACAATCAGCAGACATACACGGAAGCGGTCGAAAAAGGCAATGATCAAGTGGAGACTTTCTTTGTCTCTGGAAAAACTCCCACCTCTATTAGATCAAGGATAATCAAGGAATTTGCTTCCTCTGATAGGGCATTAATCAGTAATGCACGTTGTCTTACAGAGGGTGTAGATGTTCCAAATATTGATGGGGTGTTGTTCGCAGATCCCAAAAGGAGTGCAGTTGATATTGTTCAGGCAGTTGGACGCGCTTTGCGACTGGCTGATGGTAAGGATTTTGGGTATATAATTATTCCTGTACTCATAGAAGATGAAACAGGCTTTGAGAATAGTGGGGCATTTCAGACAATACTAACTGTGCTACGTGCTTTAGCCTCTAATGATGAGAGAATTGTAGAGTATTTCAGAGATAGAGCTGATAAAAAACAATCTACGGATCTCAGATTTACCCCAGAACTGACTGAAAGTCTATTAGAGCGCATTGACTTAGATCAGTTCGTGAAATCCATTGAATTGCAGGTTTGGAATCGACTTGCCAAACTCAATTGGAGACCTTTTGAAGAGGCAAGAAATTATGTCAGATCATTAGGATTGAAGAATCTTGCAGAATGGAGATTGTATCAGAAGTCCGGTCAGAAACCTGATGATATTCCCAGTACTCCCGCGAGGAGCTATCAAGGTAGAGGTTGGATTAATCTTGGTGACTGGCTTGGTACGGGAACTATTGCTGCACAGTTGATTAAGTTTAGATCATTTGAAAAAGCCAGAGACTTTGCACGATCGCTTGAGTTGAAGAGTGTAAGAGCCTGGCAACAGTTTTGCGTAAATGCTCAGAAACCCGATGATATTCCAAGCAATGCATATACCACCTATAAGGATGAAGGCTGGATTTCGTGGGCAGACTTTCTTGGTTTTGCATATAAGCCTTTTGAAGAGGCACGAGAGTTCGCACGATCGCTTGGCTTAAAAAATGGTAATGACTGGAAGGTGTTTTGTAAGAGTGGTCTGAAACCTCCCAATATACCAATCTCGCCTAGGGAAGTTTACAAGCACAAGGGTTGGATTGGAATAGGTGATTGGCTTGGAACTGGATCAGTTTCTACACAATTCAGAAAGTACAGAACCTTTGAGTCTGCTAGGGAATTCGTGATATCTCTTGGCTTGAAGAGTCAATCTGAATGGAATCTGTATTGTAAGAGTGGTCAAAAACCTGATGATATTCCTATTTCTCTCAGTCACGTATATAAGGATGAAGGCTGGATTTCGTGGGCGGACTTTTTGGGCTATTCCTTTAGGTCATTTGTGGAAGCTAGGGAATTCGTGATATCTCTTGGCTTGAAGAGTCAATCTGAATGGAATCTGTATTGTAAGAGTGGTCAAAAACCTGATGATATTCCATCGGGTCCAAATCAAGCATACAAATCAGAATGGCTGGGCTATGGGGATTGGTTAGGGACTGGGAATATCGCTAACCATCAAATGGAATTCCTCGAGTTTTCAATTGCTCGTAAAATTGTGCGAAAATTAAAAATACCCTCAGCTACATCATGGATGTCCTATTGTAAGGGCAAAAGTAAACATTTGCCTATAAAACAGGATGACATTCCTGCACGACCTGATATAACATACCGTCATTCTGGTTGGGTTGACTGGTCAGATTGGTTGGGATTAAAGGAACAAGGTATTGTCAGGAATTCTGCTCGACAACTTATTGGTAAAAGAGGTTTTAAAAAGTCGCGTCTGTTTGCACAATCTTTGAAATTAAACTCAGCAGCAGAATGGAGACAATATTGCAAGGGTGCTTTAACAGATTACCCCTCTTTGCCAGATGACATCCCTCACAACCCGCATGTATCATATAAAAAAGATGGTTGGGTTAGCTGGGGTGATTGGCTTGGAACTGGCAGGGATGCACCTGGCTCAATCAATTTTATGGAATATGAAAATGCTAAGCGGTTTGTCCATAAATTAAAATTGGACTCCTATCCCGAATGGAATAAATATATCAAAGGCACCTTTTCAAATTTACCTCAATTACCAGCAAATATACCAAAGAACCCTCTCCAGTATTATAAAAAACAAGGAGAATGGGTAAGTGTCTCCGATTGGCTCGGCACTAAAAACATAGCCGACATTGACAAGCGGGGTCTCTTTCCTTCAGCAAATGGCTTCAAAAGGATGATGAAAACAGAGAAAATTTCAACTGCAAAACAATATCGAATCTACTATACAAAGAAAAAAAACAATCTTGAAGAATTACTAATACCTCATGATCCCGTGAGTTACTATAAGGAATTCAATTCTTGGGGAGATATATCAGGTGTTTATCACGTCCGTCATCTTGAGAAGCTTTCATTTAAAGATGCTCGATCATTCGTACATAAATTATCTTTAAAATCTAGAAATGACTGGCGATTTTTCTGTAAAGGTGGACTGGCTAACCTTCCAGAGCGGCCACCAAATTTACCAACGAAGCCTGAGGTTGCCTATAAAGATCAGGGGTGGAAAGGATGGCCCGACTTTCTGGGGTATTAGCCGATGAAAAAGAATATATGACTTACGAACAACTACATGAATTCATCAACTCTAAAATGCGCATGTCACATATCTACCAGCCTGTGATGATCAAGCGCTTGTTACTGCATCCTTATGAACAGAATCACTGAATACTTCGCGCAAAAACTTTTTCGTAAAGCAAAAATGGCTAGGTCTGCGAACCGCTCATCTGACGAATCAGGTGTTGAGCAAAGGCTACTGTCATTGCGCCAGTGGACTGCTGATCAGAAGAGAAGGTATGGCAGCCGAGAGGGATTAGATAACGCTCTCAAAAGAATGATAATACATAAAGAGTATGAATCGGTTGGCTTGAAAGGACCAATGCTCGATACATTTTTGTTTGAATTGCAATTGATTCCTACAAAAGCATGGGGGGGGGAGCTTGGGTGGAGGTCAAAAAAGAGGCAGATGTCGTGGAGCAAGCTCCTTCATCGTGCCGGAATAAGCACTTCACCTATTGACCCAGGCATACTCGTCAGATTCTATTTCAATCCAACAAGTTGGCTACCACATCCCTATGTCCCACCATTCTGGTCTTTAACAAGTTATGAGAAATTCGCAGAACAAATTACACCGAATATGTCTGCCTTTGAATTGGCAAAGATTTGGTCCAACGAGAATACAGCATCCATGCAAAAAAAAATATCAGATACGTTAAGGCCATACCCTGTCCGAATTGGAGCAAGATATAGAGTCTACAATAGTATTGATTATCTGGAGTTAGCTATATTGTTTCAGTCAGATCCCGCTCATCATTTGCAATTACAGACAATTTGGAAATCAGAAACTGAGCTAGCTGTGCTAGTACGAAAATACTTTCCAGATATGATCAGAGAATGGTCACCAGACTGGCTTGGGGCACAAAGAATCGACATCTTTATTCCTTCGTTGAAAATTGGGATAGAGTACAATGGTGAGCAACACTACAAACCAGTTGAATTTTTTGGTGGGGACAAGGGGTTCGAGAGCCTTGTTGAAAGGGATCACAGGAAAAAGTACATTTGTGAGCAAAACGGGATTCAAATCATTGAATGGAGATATGATTTACAGATCAATGATGAGAATTTGATAAAAGTATTAACGATAAACGGGATAAATATCAGCAAAAATTAATGTACACTTCGAAAGGATCTTTGTGATGATAAAAATAGGCCAATTTCTATATTTAGTGGGCATTATTCTTACAGCAAAACTTGGCTATGCTCAACAGTCTTGGTATTACCTATTTGCTGGATCGATTATCCTGTCAATGGGCTGGGGCTTTATTAGGTCACCACAACTATTGTCACTTGGCAAAAGAGACGGTGTTATGGGGTTGATCAAAATATTGTCTATACAAATAGTATTGATGTCAGTAGTGTCGGCACCAATATTTTTTGCTGCCAAACTGTTTGGTTGATATGGCGCTAGACATAACGCCCCATAAATCTGAGGAAATCAATATGAACGATTTAGAACGGAAATTGAAATCGATAGAATTGGGGATACCACCCAAAAAAAATGATGCTACCCAACTCGGTTTCCAGGGGATTCTAGCGGGCGATCCGGGCTATAATTTAGCAAAATGGATGGCGGATAAATTTAATCACAACTTTGACGAATATGATTCGGCGATTGATTCAGTATATAATCAAACCAGAGTAGGTGGCTCTGCCTATCACCATATTGTTGATGGTCAGCATTCAATCTGGGGGGCATTTAAAGCAGTTCAAGATACAAAAGTTGATGACGGCTGGGCTAGAGAACTAGGGCAATCCACAGAGCACTTGTTGCGCGATACAGCTTCCATTTCTGGAATAAACCCATTTTTTTCTCTTACTAAAGACCAATTTGACAAATTAGGTTCAATGGTCTCAGAGATTGGAATTCCAAAAGAATATTTAGCCGATGCACTTACTATTAATGGCCCAGAGTTGTTAGGTGGATCAATTGCACTAGTTAGTTCAATTATTATGGGTGTTAAACCTGATCCAGAACGATTATCACGGTTTTCAGGAGGGTGTACGTCTAAGCTTTTCTGGTTTTGGAGCAGAAGAAGGTGAAATAATAGCAATGGTTGAACCGGGTTGAATGGGAGCAGGTGTAATCATGGAACTTCCTTAAATATAGAGTGGGTACTCAAATGCTTAAGTGCCCACCATTAACATTGTTTAGAGATCGTCCAGGGCTTCTTTAGCTTCCGCCTGTAGACTGCGGTCACTAGCGCTGGATGCTTTGGCTGTGATAGCCTTTTTAAACCAGATGGCAGCGGAATCTTCATCATCCGATTCATCATAGCAGTAACCGATATACAACATATTACGAATGTCCGCTTTATCGAGTTTGTGAGCTTTTTTGAAGAATTCCAAGGCTTCTTCATATGAGGCTTCGGGTGGCGTGGCATAGATGATACTGGCGACCTGTCGCTCAATCCAGGATAGATTCGAAAGCGCAAAATGCCAGCGTCCCATTACGTGAAAATTGCCTGAGTCTGTTGGATCATATTTGATGGCTAACAGGGTATGATCTTTCATACCATATGAATTCTTTATCTTTTGTTCTGTACCTTCAGCTTCACCGATCTGACCGTGGTGAATGGCGTACCATTTGTGTCCACCAGCGCTCTTGTCATTTATCGCCAATGCCCTATCTGCATATTCCCTACCATCATAGATAAACTGTTTTTTATATTCAAAATCATTGGGTTTGCGATCAGCAAAATCAAAATATCCGCGACTGATCTTCCATAAGACCTCTTCGTTTTTACCATCAAGCTTCACCGCATTCAGGAGCAACATCATTGTCTTTTCATAATCCTTCGCCTCGTGGGCAAGCTCAGCTTGCACCAACAAATCTGCAACTGGATCAAGGGGAACTGTCGCCGTATCTTCCATTGCTTCCTGAGCATATCCAAACAAGGCCAGCCCCAGAATCAACATCAGCAATACGCTGCTCTTCAAATTCGCTCCTTTATTCGTTAGTCTTGAATGATATCATGATGGTCAAAAAGGACGACTCGTTGCACCATTTTACCAGAGCCATCGAATTCTTCCAGTACCGTACGATTCTCGGCATCGATATATTTGTAGCGGCGCTCAGTGAGCACGACACCCTGCAGGTCATCTCTCAGTATTTCACGATCTTTACGTCGATCATCCCGATAGAGAGTTTCTCTGGAACACAGGGTCTGGCCCCGGATTCCAATGATAAAGTAGCCTGTCTCTCTTTGAAAATCATTGTACTCCTTACGAATCATAAAGTTGGAATTGGCAGGAATAAATGTGTTACCAAAAATGGTCCTGAATAAAGCCATTTCAGAGGGGTCGTTCTGAAAAATAGACTCCTCCCTCAAATGTCCCAGCATGTCATAGGACCGACTGGATTTGTGATTTCCACGGTCATCGTATTCATTCTCCACATGACCTTGAAGGACATGAGTAGCATTGAATTGCTTGACCAGTTCAGGTTTTTCATTGACCATTTTTACCTGGGTATATTCACCAGATTTTATGGAATCCAGGGGCACAAATACAGCCGTCCCTGGTTTACCCCAGCCTGTGTAATAAAAGCTTGAATCCTGTGCGTTGACAGCTAGGCAGGACAAAACAAGTAAGATTTTGATAGCGCTTTTCATGTTCTGCCTAAAAAGTACTCCTCATGATAAAAATACAAAGTGTTATGTGAATGGCGAGCAACTTGGACGGGATGGCGGGATCCTCACCAGCACATAAGTTTGTACTTACCCAGCAATTAAGGTTTTTGATGGCTTCAAATAAAAAGGGCAACTGAAACAGCTGCCCTTAGTAACAAGATTGTGAATAAATCTATCTGAGCAAGGTAACCTTTTCAGATTTGATTTGAGCACCAGCCTGGATATTGACGAGATAGATACCTGAGGGCACTGGCGTATTTTGCATATCATTCCCGTTCCAGGTAAGGGTATAGTTCTGACCCGCTGGATGACCCCCTCTGGCATAATGCCATACCTGTTCACCAGCCAAATTATAAACACTCACATCCAGATCATTCTTTTCAGCCAGATCATAGGTCAGGGTTACAGTTGGGTTAAAGGGATTCGGATACAGCTTGACTACTTTCAATGCGTTAGGTTTGGTGTTCATACCTGGATTAACATAGGTAATGGTTTCTATGTGATCCTTGTGGTAGATCTTTTTACCCTGATAATCCACATCGATCAATTGATAGGAATAGCTCAAGCCTTCCTTCACCTGGGTATCGATAAAGTAGTAGTCTGTTGCTTCGGTGGTGGACCCTTGACCCTCCAGGGCAGGGTGCTTGGTAAAAGAGGCTAGTTCTGCCCAATCTTTGTCTGCACTTTTTCGCAGAATTACAAATCCCTGGTTCTCAATTTCAGAGTCGGTGGTCCAAACCAACTTCACCCCCTTGGCTGAGGAATAAATTGAGAATGTGGAGAGCTCTACTGGTAGGGATGCATCCGTCGAAAATGTTGCTAAGTAATTGCTACCAGTATTATTATCAGAAATAGTTTCAGCGGGCGTTGTTCCCGAAACAGAACCGTATACTTCAACGACCCAAGTACCTGCTGAATTAACACCATCAAGGAGGTCTATTGTGGCGGAAGTAACACCCCATTTTTGATTGTCTGAACCCAGGTCTGCCAAAAATCCACCACCCATGCTTACGAAGCTGGGTTCGCTGCCGCCCTGTTTATATACCTTATAGAAATATTCAATTCCAGTTACATCTCCATCTGAATTTTTCCATGTTTTAACATCAAAAGCCGTTATTTGTAGTACGTCTCCAGAAGCATATGAACCTAAATTTGCCCCATCAAAGGTGCCTGTTCCTGAATTCCAAAGTGTGTATGAAGAGGAACTACCATCTTTATTTATAGTAATCCAACTTCTATCTGAGTCGAACATGCCCCAGGCACCAAAAATGTTTAATGGAATTAATAGCATTATTAGACAACTTGCTGCTACATATTTTTTCATTTTTCCTCCTAAATCATTTCTCAAAAAAGTCTTTGAATATATTCAATCAATCCATCTAATTCAATATGATCATTCTATTTCAGCAGACTGATTTTCTCACTTGTTTCAAATTGGCCTGCTCGTATTCTGGCGAAATAAATGCCAGAGGGTTGACCCGAAGCCCGCCATTGATAATCATAGCGCCCAGGGGCTAACTGACGGTTTTCCAGGATAGCTACTTCCTGTCCTCTAAGATTTAAAATACTGATTCGGGTGGTAGCAGTTTGGGGTATATCTACCACCAGGTTTACATCCGGGTTAAAGGGATTGGGATAGGGTGGATGTAAAGCATAATCACTGGGGACAAAGACATCATCCACGGACACAACATCCTGGATGAAAATACTGATACTCAGTGTATCCCCTGCGGCCAATAATCGTCCCACAGGCATAAGCATCAGTAAAAGAAGCAGCAATCTGATCTGTTTTAAAAACAAGATCTCTTACCTTCTGGTCTTCATCCGCATCAGGGCCTGACCACCTTGATTGTCATTCACAATAAATTGGACATCAGAGTAAGTACCTGCCTGGGTGTAGGTTGGGGTCCAGGTGAATGTCGCCGTTCCGTCAGTATTGTCGGTAAAAACAGCCCCGGTTGGCAGGTTGTCACTGGTCCAGGTCAATTCATCCGCATCCGCATCCGATCCTGTCAGATCAAAGGTCAATTCAGTACCCTCAGATCCAGTTTGGTCAGAGATCACAGCGATGGTCGGTGCATCATTCACATTGGTGACGGTGACCTCGAAGGTCTCAGAATCAGAACCGCCGTGTCCATCGTCAGCCGTGATCGTTAGGCTGATAGCCTCCGCGGTAAAATAATCATCGGCGGGAGTAAGGTATAAGGTATCATTGCTAACCACTGCCAATACGGTTGAACTTGAGCCACCCTCAACTGAATAAGTTATAGAATTACTTTCAGCGTCACTGGCGGAGAGCTCAACAATAGCTGCCACATCCTCAGTTAGTCCCTGGTTACCAATACTTGCCAGAACAGGTGCTGTATTCACTGTCACAGTATATACGGCACTCACGTTGGTTGAACCATCCCAGAAACCGCCGGCTCCAGAGACGTAACCACCATATTTATAATTCACATTGTCCCGGGAAAAGCGACTGGCCACATAATAGGTACCGGCACTGCTGATTTCATTTCCAAGGTCAACAATATATTCATCATTACTGTCTTCATTGACATCGGCATTAAAGCTGGCCGCTACCCATGTCCACCCTTCTCCAGAAGGATCAGTATCAGACTCAGAGTAGCCAATCCAGGCGTAGATATCCGCTCCCTGTCCAACTGCATCGGTTACACCAGCTTCATAAACTTGAGCGTAAGTGATAAACACATTACCCGTTTCAAATGAACCTGTCCCCGGATGCTGAAGATTACACCAATCCACATCGTTGTTCTCAATTGTGATACTAATGGATGCATCGGCTGATTCGGCGTTGACTACTGATCCCAATACCAGTAGAAAAGCAACGGAAATGATGACTAGTTTACGCATGATAAAACTCCTATCCCTTAATTTAGTAGCATTGAATATCGTCGATGCTATCGCTGGGATCAATAGTAGATGTCCGTACACAAGTTATTCAAGGGTTAAATGTGATATAAGTCAGTAGCCACGATATTAGAATTGCAAATTTTGGCGAGTGCAAATGGGGGTAGTTTCCTGAATCAGGAGAAAAGAAGATAGATCGCCGCAGTCGATACGCTCCTTATCAATAATTGAGGAATGTGCCCCAATTGTACCTTTGTGAGCCCAAAGGGTGTGGAAATTTCCTTTATTGTTAAACAATGAATCACCGATTCAGTGATCGACATTGGGATTGTGTCGGAGGGGAGTCCTCTTGTATCGGTTAGGTTTTACGTTCCTTTTTCTTGGCGGCCGGGAATAAAATATTATTCAAAATAAGCCGATATCCTGGAGAGTTACGGTGCAGCGAGAGCTGGGTTGGAGGATCACCCACAAAATGCTGATAATCCTCAGGATCATGACCTGCTAAAAATGTGAAAGTACCCTTGCCCGCATTACCATGGATATACTTTACTTGCTCTTGTCCCGGGACATCCCCCATAACGACAATATGTTTTTTAATTAATGAACGCTTAAAACCGGTGGTCTGCCCCATAAATCCCTTGACCACACCTACATGATTTTGGGTCAGCATGGTTGGCACCGGATCCCACTTGGCTGAAAACTCAAACAAAGTGAAGTAATCTGCCTCAGCACCCCTTGCTCGGGGACGATCACTGGGGGGTTCATCAATATCACTGTATTCATAAACCATGGGATCGGTAATAATTTTATAATTCTCAAAAGCCAGGGTTTTGCTACAATGGGGTGTACACCTGTTATATATTGCCAGGCATCTGGCCCCTCGTCTGTATTAGATTTTATCCGCATATATAGTTGATCGCTCTCATCGACCCCTGATGCAAATAATACATCCATAAATGATTGTATATCGATCCCACTGTTAAAATAAATAAAAATTCGTCCTCCGTTAAATGAATCTTCACAACTATCAAAGGTTCGTATTCCACGATCCGTAATTTTTTGGATTAATCCAGAAATCCCTGAGTCCACTTCATATGGGACCCCTTCTAATTTGATCTT
Source organism: Fidelibacterota bacterium (assembly GCA_018650445.1). Taxonomy (GTDB): domain Bacteria; phylum Fidelibacterota; class UBA8477; order UBA8477; family JABMPR01; genus JABMPR01. The sequence continues at coordinate 1,479 of JABIFX010000267.1, read as the reverse complement.
TGGGTGTGAGCAAACTGACATATTATACCTTTCAATTTATTTTTATGGAGAAATAATGAAACTGGGCAAGGGCCAAAGTAAAACTCGTATCAAGGAAGCTCAAGGATATTTGTCGCAAATAAAAAAATATGTCATGCTAGGAGGTTCCTGTGATGCGATGGATTCAATCTCATGGGAGCTAGGATTCGAATAGCTTAGTAACTACTGATTGCATTTTGTTGGGGCTCAGGTGTGCGTAAATCATAGTATGCTTAATATCTTTGTGACCAAGAAGTTCTTTTACCGCGTAAAGGCTTTCTCCAGCAATGACAAGATGGCTTGCAAAGGTGTGGCGGAATTTGTGGATATTGCCCTCAATCTTGCCTTTTTTTAATGCAGTTTTTAGGGCTCTGTAGGGTTTATCCTGGTTGATTTTATTCCCCTCCTTACCTGTAAACACATACTTATCATTTATACCCTTTTGTCTTTTTATTATTTGTAAAGCACTCGGGTTTAGTGGCACTGTCCTCTTCTCACCGGTTTTCGTTTTATACTCCTTGGTCGAAATTATAGTGATATACTTCTTTTCGAGATTTACATTTTCCCACCACAGATTTATTAATTCGCCTTTCCTTGCACCAGTATAGTACAGGGCTTGTAAAAAATCGACCCAGTGCGGAGTGACATTTTTCCAAATCAATTTCAATTCATCTTCGGTATAGTATTTGGCTTCCGTGTTTTCGTTTAACTGGAAATGCTCAATAGATTTTGTTGGGGCTTTGCTAAGGTACTCTTCTCTTACGGCATATAGGAACATTGAATTTATTGCAGCCAAAGCACCGTTAGCAGTTTTGGGTGCCCAAATTCTATCATCAAACGGTTTGATTAAAAACTCTTCGATATAATGGCGTTTGATGGATGTTATATCTTTCGTTGCTTTGGGAAAATGTTTTATCATGAAAGCATTAAAAGCGTTAAAATAATTGTTATACCTAGCAATGGTAGAGGGGCTAACACTTCTTTTTGATTTTATGAATTCCTTGATCAGAGTATCTAAGGCAATAACTTCCGTTTTATGCTCGCCAAATTGGTTATTGAAGAATTCGTTTTGCTTAACGGTTGCAGCCTTCTCAGCTTGCTTTTTAGAAGTACCAATGATCTCCTTTCTCTCCTCACCATCTATATTCCATCTAATACCCCAACTTTTACCTTTTTTCAGCGGCACTGAATAGATACCTACTTTTGGAATGGCCATGATTTATCCTAAAATTTACCGTTTGATCCCAATTATTACCTTAATAACTGGAAGGAATCTGGAACTATTTAAGATAAGGAATTGTGTAACATGTTGCAATATAATAGTTTATAGATAGTTTGCGGAGAGGGAGGGATTCGAACCCCCGGTACCCTAAGGTACGCTGCATTTCGAGTGCAGTGCATTCAGCCGGACTCTGCCACCTCTCCATTTATCAAATCTTTCGTATCAATATAAATCTACGG